>NZ_LMCH01000011.1:0-99005 GCF_001623095.1 Pseudovibrio sp. Ad5
GAAATCTCATTGGCGCGATTGTCGAGAATGGCGAACAGAGAGTTTCTCAAACTGCTACTACCTGTGCGCACCGCAATTCCTTGCTCTAACAGGAAGGCCCGGATCTGGTTGATGGTGGCGGTACGACGCGAGACCAATCGGGATCGAACTCGATGCAGGGCTTGCAGATCGAGCTGATCCTGGCTCTTTTCCTGCACGTAATTCAAATTGGGCCGCAGCACGGCCTCGGCCACAGCTTCAGCATCGTTGTAATCGTTCTTCTGGCCTTTGACGAAAGGCTTGGTGTATTTAGCGGCGATGATACGGGGATCGAACCCCAGTTTGCGCAATGTTCGGCTAACAAAATGCGCACTCATGCACGCTTCCATGCCCACAATACAGCGCGGCAACTTCTCGAACGTAGCCACGAGGGACAGACGTCTGATTTTTTTCCGAAAAGCGTAGCTACCATCGTCATTGAACCCAACGATGTGTAATGTATCTTTGCCAATGTCGATGCCGACGGAAAGAAGTTCTGTGATCATGGGACTGCTCCGGTTTCATGAGAACAGGATCACTATAGAGCCTGCCCCTTAGGGGAGCAGGCGGTCCATCTCATTAGCCGCCATTCGAGTGTTTCCACCAAAGGTTGAGGCAATTCTCTGGGAAAGCCTAATGGCATAAGGTTGTATTCTTGGCCACCTTGAAGAACAGCAAGAGAACTTCATCGCGAACTTAAAGAGATTGACCCGCAGTTGAAACCACGCTCTTGCAGGGAAAGCCACGGATTAACTTGATCAGCAGCTTTTTCCAATAAGACACAAATCAAGAACCTTTTTATGGGGAACAAGCTGGCATGAATCTGCCTGTTCATGTGGTTGGTGTAGCTCGACGTAAGTAGCCTCTCATTTAATAAGTGGCTAGTCTCTCATAGGGGGTACAAGAATGACCGCATAAACTCGTACCCGTTTGGTGAAAACTCTCAACCAATGCTTTCATTGAGCGCACAACTGAGATGGCACAAGCATTAAACACGGCGCTTGTTCACTAATGTTGATCCACTAATGACCTTTGCGGGTAAGTGCGTCATTTAATCATAAATACACTCACAAGTTTACATTGTGTATTCATCGTGATAATTACACTTTAAAGTTTACATTTTGGCAAAGCACCCAATTTGTGGAGGTGAATTATGAGCGAATTTCACAGTGATCTTAGAAACTTAGATGTAGCAAATCCGGCAAGATGGAAGTTATTGACGGCAACAGCTGCAACTGGCCTTGCTATGGCTGCAATGCCTATAGCTAGTCAGGCCCAAGAGGCACCAAAAGGTGAGCTCTCTGGAAGGACAGCTTTTATAACCGGCGGAGCTCGGGGAATTGGTTTGGGTTGTGCTCAGGAACTCGCCAAAGTAGGGGCAAATATTGTCTTGTATGACATAGCCTCAAACATCAATGGAATACATTATCCTCTGGCAACATTAGATGATTTAAATAACGCCAAGGCAACCATTGAAGCTGAAGGTGTTAGATGCCTCGCCATTCAAGGCGATATTCGTAATAGCGATCAACTTAATACTGCAATGCAACAGACAGTACATGAGTTTGGAAGCCTGGATTTTCTAATTGCAAATGCCGCAGTGTATCAAATCGGCCTCTTAGATCAACTTCCAGAAGATGAGATCCAGCTGGTGATTGATGTAAATCTTGCAGGAACCATCAAGACTGTACAGGTCGGAGCGCCAATCATGCGTGAACAAAAGGGTGGTCGTATTGTTATTATTTCATCTGTTGGCGCAAGAGCTGGAAACCCGCGTTCTCCAGTATATTGTACTACTAAATGGGGCGTAATCGGATTGGCTAAGAGTACAGCCCTCATTTATGGTAAGTATGATGTGACTTGCAATGCAGTATGTCCAGCAACTGTAAATACTGTGATGATGAATAACGAAAGAACAGTAAAGCACGAACTAGCGCTTGGTGCGGACGGTAATTGGGATATGGTAGAAGAGCTCACCAGAAGGCAGCATCCTCTGCCGGTAGGAGTGCTTGAGCCGCGGGACATTGGTAAGACTGTTAAGTTTCTTTGTTCAGAAGATGCAGCCCTTGTTTCTGGCGAAGCAATCGATGTGTCTGCTGGGCGAACTGCCAACTGGCCGACATAGGTTCGATAAACTGAAGGTTCACTGAATCCTGCGAAAGTATCTGATTTTCTTGAATAACTATTATCTTTATGGATTCCGGAGTTTGTAACTTAGGAAGGAGCTCAAAAGATGAAAATGCTCGTTCTAAAGCTAGTATTTTAGCAGGGCTCAGTAGACTGCCAGCGCAGGTGTTCTGCGTCGATAGCTCATTGTCCTCTTTCTATAAATGTTTCACCCTTGCCGAGTTCTCTCAGCAAGGGTGAATACTACAATTAATCTCTAAGTTATACCTCAAAACGAACCTTAAATAGATCTGCTGCATCGGCTGCAATTTGCTGTACTTGCTCTTCTGTTATTGGAACTCCACTCGACATTGCAGGCCAGAAAGAGCGGCCTTTAACGTAACTTTGAAACTCAGATTTGCATTTTTGGGCCCCATCTTTCGAAATGCAACCAGCTAAATGCGCATCTTGAAAAAAGTCATCGATGTAGTTTGCCTTTTCAATGTTAGCGATCAGGCCTTTTATCATCTCTGGATTTCGCATTTTCTCAATCATCACAAGACGGCCCAATTGCACAAACTCGGCTTCTGCATTTGGCTTAGCCAAATGGAAAGCAAGTAGTCTGAGTTGCTCTGAAATTGGATCTTGCGATGAAAAACTCAGCGGGTTCTCCTTGGGAAGGAACTGTCCTGCCAATTCGACGATTTCCTGGAACAACGCTTCTTTACTTGGAAAGTAATTGTAGACCGTTCGCTTGGACACATTCGCGGACAGAGAAATTCGGTCCATGTTGGCCCCCTCAAAGCCAAAGGCCAAAAACTCAGCAAGCGCTGCTTCAATTACTTGATTGTATTTCCTAGGTTTTTTAGTCGCCATATTACTTTCTCAAATACCTACCTTAGCTCATTTTATACTTTTCAGTTTACAAAATCTAGCGGCGAGTGTAAAAGTGCACTCATAAGTGTAATTTAATTCCAGTTAAGTAATGTAAGGACGGCTAGATGGTTTTAAGTTTGACGGTTAATGGCCAACCCATTTCAGTTAGCGTTGAGGCAGATACTCCATTGCTTTGGGTTCTGCGGGACCACCTCAATCTTACCGGTACAAAGTTTGGGTGTGGGGTTGCTTCATGTGGCGCATGCACAGTTCATGTTGATGGCCAACCTGTCAGATCCTGTCAAACACTGATCGAAGACGTTGAAGGTAGCACGGTCACAACGATTGAAGGTGTGCATGGAGAGGTCGCGCAAGCAGTCCAATCCGCCTGGCGAGAACTGGATGTGGTGCAGTGTGGTTACTGCCAGTCTGGTCAAATTATGTCCGCGATTGGGCTACTGACTGAAACTCCATCCCCCACTCACGAGGAGACAATGACTTACATGAGTGGCAATGTTTGCCGATGCGCTACATATCCGCGTATTCAGCAAGGAATTCAGTTAGCTTCTTCTAAGTTGGGAGACTGAACAATGACTGTAAAGAGCTCCCGTCGTTCGTTTCTGAAAGGTACAGCAACATCAATGTTAGTTGCTGGATTTGACATTTCTGGAGGCTTTGCAGTTGCAGCTAAGCGCACTGAAGCCTTCACCCCCTTTATTCAAGTTTCAGTTGACGGGAATATCACTGTCGTCGTCAAGCATTTTGAATGTGGTCAAGGTACAGTAACTGGCCTTACAACGCTTGTTGCAGAAGAGCTTGATGTATCTTTGGAAGCAATCAAAGCTGAGTTTGCTCCCGCTGATGCCACCATTTATGGACACACCGTACACCGCTTGCAACTAACCGGTGGCTCAACATCAATGTCCAACTCATTTCTGCAGTATAGAGACGCGGCAGCAACCGTCAGACAGCTCCTAGTTCGGTCAGCTGCCAGTCGATGGAATTGTTCGGAGGCAGATATTCAGGTTCAAAATGGCTTATTATCAACTAACGATCAGCAGGGTCATTTTGGTGAATTCATCTCTGACGCTTTAAAACTTGATCCACACTCTCCTCCCAAGCTCAAAGCTCGCAAAGAATTTCGGTATATTGGCAATCCAGAAGTTGCAAGAAAGGATAGCAGTACAAAAGTTGATGGAACTGCAATATTTGGAATGGATGTGCGGTTACCTGGAATGCTTTATGCTGCAGTATTGCGAAGCCCCAAGGCAGGTGGAAAGTTAAAAGATTTTGATGCCTCTGATGTTGAAGGTATGGCTGGCTTCGTAACTGCTCAGCCACTTTTAGATGGCTCAGGTGTTGTCGTTTATGCTCAAACCACCTGGGATGCATTTTCTGCCCGACAAAAAATTCAAGCAACTTGGGATTTTACTAATGCGGAGCAAAGATCAAGCACTGAAATCGAGGCTCTCCATCGCAAGATGCTGCAAATTCCTCAGCATCAGGTCTTTGAGGATTATACAACATCAGATGCCTCTACAGATCTAGGTAACGCATCCAAGATAGTTGATCTGCAATTCTTTGCTCCATACCTTGCTCAAGCACCAATGGAGCCGTTGAACGTCACAATTGAGCCAACCTCAAACGGTGGGCTTCGTATTCATGAAGGTTGTCAATCACCTTCATTAGTGCAGATGGCTGTCTCAAAAGCACTAAAGTTGGACCAGGAAAAGATTGAGATTAGTACGGTTTATGCTGGCGGTTCTTTTGGAAGACGTGGAGCGCTTACTGCAGACTATCATGTAGAGGCCGTATTAGCTTTTATAGCACTTGACGGACAGACGCCTGTTAAGGTGGTGTGGTCGCGCGAAGATGACTTGAGTGGCGCAGATTATCGCCCAATTGCAGCTACCTCAGTTAGACTTGGTTTCAATGATACAGGTGATTTAAATACCTGGGATCTTCGATTGACAACTCAGTCAAACTTCATTGGATCTCCTTTTGAGAAATATATGGTCAATGAACGTGGGATTGATGCAAGTACGTTTTATGGACTTGCAGAAACCACCTATGCGTTCCCCAAACCCGCGATTGGCCTAAGTTACTGGAATAGCTCGCTTAAAACAGGTGCATGGCGCTCTGTTGCGCACTCTTATACGGCTCACGCCCTCGAAATTATCGTGGATGTTATGGCGCAAACAGCCGGTCAAGATCCGCTAGCTTACAGACTTTCACTCCTAACGGACACCTCCAACCTAGATCAGCAACGCTTGGCAAACGTGATAAAACTCGCCGCCAAGCAAGCTGACTGGGAGAAACCTCTTCCTAAAGGTTGGGGGAGAGGAGTTGCTGCCCATAAATCGTTTGGAACCTTTGTGGCTGAGATTGTTGAAGTATCTACAGACAATGGTCAAATCAAGATCGAACGTGTGGTTGCAGCAGTCGATTGTGGGTTGGCAGTAAACCCAGATATCATCGTTGCTCAAATGGAAGGAGCGATAGGATATGGCATTGGCGCAGCCATGCGCAACCAAGTCACTTTGAAGAATGGAGAAGTTGAGCAGAACAACTTCCCCGATTATGAACCTCTGCGCATTGGTGACATTGGGAACATTGAAATCCACATTGCTCCATCAGAAGAACCTCCCACAGGTATCGGCGAGCCAGGTACACCTCCTGCTGCCCCTGCTTTGGCTAATGCAATTTTTAACGCTACGGGCCAGCGGGCGACTAGGCTTCCTCTCACGGCAAATGGGATCGTGTTCGCTTAAGTGCGGCACCTTTTGAACGCTCTGTACCAATAGAGAGTGGGATTTGATCAATCATCGCTGAGGAACGACAACAAACTGGTTCTTCAGCTATCAAGAAATGAAGATGCAATGACAAAAACTATAATGATTACCGGCGCCTCATCTGGATTTGGCCGATTAACTGCAAAGAAGTTCCAATCTGAAGGTTGGAATGTGATTGCAACAATGAGGAAGCCAGAGTTAGAAACTGAGCTCGATAAACTGGAAAATACAGTTGTCTTCCAATTAGATGTCACCAAGCAAGACAGTATCACTACCTCTGTTGCAAAAGGGATTTCCCGTTTCGGGTCGATAGATGTGCTTGTGAATAATGCCGGATATGGTGGTCATGCATTGTTTGAGCAGTTTGCTGATGATGACATCCAGGCAATGTATGCCACCAATGTGTTCGGTTTAATGAACACCACCCGAGAAGTATTGCCGCATATGCGTAAAAACCGGGCCGGAACCATCATCAATGTAACATCCCTAGCAGGGCTTATTGGAGGTCCTACGACGTCGGTCTACTCATCGACAAAGTTCGCTATTGAAGGATTTACTGAAGCTTTAGCTCACGAACTAAGTGGTTTGAATATTCGTGTGATGTCTGTGGCTCCTGGAGCATTTGCTACCAACTTTGGCGCAGCTACTCAAAACCCATCCCAAAATGGTGATGATGATCTGCAGAAATACGCTCAAATAGTATTTGAAAAAATGGCAAGTGTTCGCAAAGCATTATTGGTGCCAGAGCAACATCCACAAGATGTAGCAGAAAAGATTTTTGAGTGTGCGACAGAAAACGTACCAACTCGAAATGTGGTTGGTAAAGATGCCGAGAGCCTGCAAACTCAAAAAGATACCCTTTCTCATACGGCATTTTCACAGCAGATATCTGAACTCTTCTCCATGTCATAAGAGCAAGAAAAGGAGCAAACCATGACTTCGAGCAGACGTTATGAAAACAAAGTAGCGTACATTACAGGAGCAGCATCTGGTCTGGGACAGACAACGGCTATGGCATTTGCAAATGAGGGTGCTTCTGTCATCTGTGCTGACCTAGACCTAGAAGGAGCCGAAAAGGTTGCAGAGAAAATATTTGACCTTGGTGGATGTGCTATTCCAATCCAAATGAACGTCGCAAGTGAAGCAGATAACAGCCGATCTGTTAACATCGCAATGGAAAAATTTGGCAAGATCAATGCAGTTTATCTAAATGCAGGCATTTCTCCGACTACTTCATTGCTTGATGCAACACTAGAAGACTGGAACAATGCAGTCGCAGTCAATCTGACCGGTGTTTTTTTGGGTGCAAAGTATACAGCAGCAGCCATGAGTAAAACAGGTGGTGGTTCGATTGTGATAGCATCTTCAGCAATGGGGCACCGTGGTGCGGCAACTAAAGCTACCTATGCAGCAACCAAACATGGAGAACTTGGCTTTATGAAAGGTGCTGCTGCTGATCTAATCCCTCACAACATTCGCGTTAACGCGATCTGCCCTGGAACAGTTGACACACCTATCCTTGAGGCGGGTCATAATAATACAGAAATGCTGGAGTTTATGGCTAACTTCCATCCAATGGAACGTCTAGGTAAAGCAGAAGAGATCGCGCAGGCCGTACTTTTTTTGTGTAGCGATCAAGCCTCTTACATCACAGGAACCTCATTAGACATTGATGGTGGCTTTAGTGGTATTGCACATGTGCCAAGCATGATCATGCGTTCGCTGGATGGTAACTAAACTGATAACCTAAAACGTCGGGCAATGGATGAAGTATTCAAGTCCGGCGTTTTGAAGTGTGAGCGGTATTCTAAGCCTAGTCTTTTGAATGGTAACTCCTGGCTATAGATGCGCTTGCGCCTTATCAACTCCATTCCGGAGGAGATGTAACTTTAAGTGGCAAGATAGCCCCAAGTGTAGCTGTTATGGAATAGGGTGAATGTCCGCAATTGGTCAGACTACGCAGGAACTGACCATGAGAGCGTGACTATATCCAAACAATCCAGTTTTTTACTTTTGGGCACCCATATTCCTTGTAAAGCGCTTTATGTTATTTTCATACGCCCTTAGCTTCCCTTACCCTCAAGGTGGATTATCAAGCTACTGATCCGTTTCCTGGAACTGTTTTTCACGCTCGGCAATCTCCGGATAGGCATCTGTCAGCAGTTTACCGCCGACCCCGATGTTGTCGTAGGAATGCTCTTCGATATGGATGGTCAGGAGGTTGGCGTCCAGCCCAGTACTTTCTTCAAAAGCTTTTGTCAGTGCGGCGACACAAGCAACCTTTTTCTCTCTGGGAAGGCGCGGTGAATAAACAACGATGTGTGGCATGGCATTTTCCTTTTCTGTCGTGAGTTTGATTTTATTAAGAAGCTCAGGCGCTCAGTCTATCATGTATGAGCCAGCAGTAAGGGTCCTCTGCCATCATATCTTGGTCCACCGCCCAGGCGGCGGCTCTGCACCCGCCGCATTGCCATTTGAAAGAGCAAGAGGCGCATCCACCCTTAACATCGCGTTGGTGCAGTGCCTTGATGTGAGGGGAGTTTGACCAGATCTCGCCAAAGGGGGCATCCTTCAGGTTTCCCAATGACAACGGGAACATAACGCAAGGTGTCACATCACCCTCAGCGGTGACGCATGCAATGCTGATCCCAGCCTGACAACCTCCCCGGCACGTATCAGTACCGGGTGCGAGTGAAGCCAACCCTGAGGAATGAGCGGACAGATACATATCGGGGTAATCGGCCTTGGCTACCAACCATGTCTGCAATAAGGCGCGCGCTGTATCAGGTTCCAACCCGTCGCTCAATGCACCGCGTCCGGTGGGTATGAACTGGGAGAGGTTGAACCCATCAACCCCGAGTTGCGCACAAAGCTCTAGCATATCCGGCAATAGATGCGCGTTGCGGCGCATGGCCGTGAAGCAGACGTGGGTTTTCAACCCTACCTCCAGCGAGATTTCAACCGCCTCTAACGCCTTTTGAAAAGAGCCGGGTCCACGGATGACATTATGTACCTCTTGGGTGCCGTCAATGCTCACCTGTAACCTTGAGAGATCGGCTTGTTTCAATTTTTCGGCCGCTTTTTCCGTCAAAGGATATCCGTTGGTACTTGTGCCTACAGTCATGTTCAGGCTGCGGGCATACGTCACCAGTTCTGGTAGGTCCCGGCGCAGCAGTGGTTCTCCGCCGGAAAATGCAACATCCACAACGCCAACATCATTCATTTGCTGCAAAATCTCTTTTGCGCGGCTGGTGGAATAGCCCTTATCGCCCGCTTTGTCCGCATTGGAGGAACAGTGAACGCAGGACAGGTTGCAATGGTTGCTTAAAATGAAAACCACGTGCAAAGGATAGGAGGGTCTGAACATGACCACCTCTCAGAAAAAGGATTGCAGGATACGGCTTTCAACAGACTTCAAATCCGGTTGCATGCCGCTGGTTTCATAAAACTCTTCAACAAGATGCAGATTTTGAGCGATAAACTTGCGTAGCCGCTGCGAGGCATTGCAAATATCTTCATAACTGGAGCCGGTGCTTTTGTGAGTGATGGTGTCTGAAAATAAAACAGCCTCTGTCAGCGTCGCCTGAGAGAACTTCGAATAATCCTCAAAGTCCCTAAAGCGTGGCTCTACGCCAAAGCGGGCGGGATCCTCATGAATAGGCGTGTGCGGAAACAGGATCATCGGGCTTACCCAGCGCGGAATGCCGCCGACCTTCATGGTTTCAAGGATCAGCTGCTCTGTATCGCATAGCGCAGCTTCATCCTCACCGGGAAGGCCAGCCATCCACCATGTAAACGGCTCGACATTCGCCTGCACCGCCTCGGAAATACTGAGCACCACTTCTTCGCGGTCGAGATGGCGGTTGTTGATCCGCGCCACGTCGTAAGATCCGGTTTCGACGCCAAAATCCACGCTGGCCAGTTCACAACATGCAGCAAGGGCAGCATAGCCCTCATATCCATAGCTTTCCGGATGGGCAAAGATATTGAGGTGAGCGGGGCGAATATCGCGCCGGACTAATTCCTCACTCAGCTCAATGAGTTTGACATTCCCGCCTACAAAAAAATTGTCTTGAATGGTAAAGCGCGTAATGCCTTCGCTCATCAGCGCTGCAATCTGGTCTACGATACGTCTTGCGGAATGAAACATCAGCTTACGCCGACCCTGAAGGCGGCCAATGACGGGTTCCACACACCAAGCGCATTTGAATGGACATGCGCCGCGTGTGGTAGAGATTGCACCCGCGTCCGGTCGAAGTGAGCGGGGTTTGAGCACGGAGTAGCGATAAACCGGAAAATCGTCCATTTCTTCCAGCACCAGTGGTGGCCCGCTATCTCCTGTGCTTGTCACCAGTCCCGGCACGTCTTCAGTGACCCTTCCAGATCGAGCGACCTGCTGGCAAATAGAAAGCAGCGCATGTTCGGCCTCACCCTTGATGACCCCATCCACATAAGGTGCATTGGCACTGGCAATGTCTTCAGCAAACATCGTGGCGTGTTGTCCGCCAATATAGACCAGGACATGAGGCAGCAAAGCCTTTACAAGACGGGCTACCTCAAGTGCGCCAGAGCTGAAATGAACCCAGTTGAGACCAATAGCGATAACTATTGGGTCTTCTTTGAGGATGAATGCTTTCACGTCCTCCTCCTCAAACCCATAATGCAGCGCTAAGGGCACGTGCAGGCCACGCACCTCGAACTCGTGCGCTTCCAACCATGCGGCATTGGCCAGCAAGCCAAGCCCAAATTGCTTATCATCAAGACACGGCGAGGTTTGATTAAAGGAGGTTGGCGGCTGGATAAATAAAACCCGATCACGCTGCCCCATAGCCTCACCCGAACTCAATGAGATTACGCTTGTTCAGCTCTTGTAAAAAGGAAAGGACTGAGCCTCTCAGCACTTCTTCCTCCATATCGCTTTCCTGCAAGAGCAGTTTACCGCCCAGATGAACAACTTCATCGATTTCCTTGCCATCACACTGATCAAAGATTGCCTTACCGCTGCTGGTGACAATGTGAAGCTGGTCGGTTTTGGGGTGATAGAGCAGAAAGTTGCCTTCCTCCTCGGTTCGGCAGCGCACGCCCTCGGTGTGGCGCACTGTTGTAAAATGCTCGCTCAACCTCTTGCCTCCCTTTTACAACTGGTACCGGAGCCGAACTCTGGCATATCGGGTTTGATCCAACAGGTTGGGTCGCCAGCATAAACATCACCGTACCAAGCATAACTGGCTGCGCGGCACCCTCCACATTTCGCCTTGTGCTCACACACAGAACAGTTGCCTGAGCTGATGTTATCCCGGGAGCGGATCTTGTGAAGCTCGGGCGCGCTGCGCCAGATTTCCGCAAAGCTCTGTTCTTTGAGGTTACCAACAGCAACAGGCAGAACAACGCAAGGGGTTACATCTCGGTCTACGGTTATGCGGCAGTGAGTATATCCAGCCCCACACCCCTTGTAGGGGTCTTCTTCAGCTTCTGGGAGCAGCAAGCCAACCCGGCAATCGTGCCAGTCGATTTCCAGCTTACCTTTCCACGTCTCACCAGCCTTGATCCAAGCCTCCAAAAGCGTACCAAGCTCTTGAGGAGAGGGCATCAGGTCAACACCACCCCGTGTGGTATAAACATACTCCGTGAGGTTGATTTTTTCCGCGCCAAGGCGATGCGCCAGCGCAATCATATCCTGAGCCTCGCCCAAGTTGGGTTTCATTGGGGTGTAATTTATGGTTACCCGCACACCAGCCTCAGTCAGGTATTGTGCTGCTGCACAGGCCTTGTCAAAAATACCCGACAGCCCGCGGATTGCATCATGAGTTTCGGCTGTCGCACCATCCAAACTGACGCTCACATTAGAAACCCCGAGCTCCTTCAGTCGTCTTGCGACCTCCGGAGTTACCAATATTCCATTGGTCGCAAACGTGACCCGCATACCTAGGGAGGTAGCATGGTCTATCAGTTGCTCCCAATCCGAACGTAACAGCACCTCACCACCAGAAAGCGCAAGAATGAAGACACCGGCCTCTGCAAGCTGATCAATCAACTCCAGTGCATCCTCAAGAGGCCAGTAGTCCGGCCCTCTGCCAAACAAAGCATCGGAATAGCAATGCACGCAGCGGGCATTGCAATCCAGTGTTGTTTCCCAAACAACATAAAGAGGGGAAGATAGCTTCATCGCGACACCTCAATTATGGGGTGCAACGGCGCCGAAACGCCGTTGTCCTCAACCAATTTTTAAAGATAGGTTTGGCAGATTAGGCAACCATCCACGCCATGGCAGAGAGAGATCCAAGATCGTCGATTGATAGTGCACCGACAGGAGCTACTTCAGTTTTACCTGGCGTTCCCACATGAATGTCGAGGGAGCTGATACGGCCATCCTGGAGGCGGAAGTTATGGGTAAAGGGCGCCTGAAGGCCTTCTCCCTTTTTGTTGATGATGTAGCGCAGGCCACTTACAACGATGTGCTCATCATTCTTGGCGTTGGCTACATTTACCTTAGACAAGTTGGTTGCCAACATGCCATCCACGCCCTTGGCGCGGTTTTGGTAGAACCCTGCAATTTCATCATGTTTCGTATAGCTTTTTTCGCCGATCGACTCTTTGCCGTGAATGGAAAGCGTTCCGCCTGAGTGCCACAGCTCCATAATGGTGTCAGTATTAAACTTTTCACCCTTCACTGCATGAGCATCCATTTCCTTCACTGCGGCAAAGTACTTTTCAATAACACTCATGTTACTTAAAGGCGTCAAGCTAGTTTTATTGAGATCACGTATATCCATGACTATATTCCTCTCTTTCACTTTTCTGCTAATAAAGGGAAGTTGCCACGAAAATAAAGCACTATATTAATTTGAATAACTTGACGTAAATCAACCCGTTCCTCACGAATTTCACATTCGATGCCTGTCATTCATCAATAAATTTTGCACTAATATGGAATTATTAATAATAACTATGTTTATGTAGTACTTACCAAGAGGGCGAATTAGTCACGGGCACATAAGTGTGTAATTTGAATATGCTCTGCTGAGAAAATATACTTTCTTCAGCATAAATTGAATGAGATCGACTTGAAGTTGTGCCTTGCTCTGACGGGTGAGTTTGCTTAGTCAGATCGAGCGGCAGGTATGGTCACTTAACGCTAAACTCCTTAGTTTTGTGGAGACACAGAGGTATACGCTGGAGCTGATAGACTATAGGCCATGTCACAGAGGTAATTGGGGCCTCTAAGGCCCCAATGCATCAGAACCAAGTTTCAAATTGAAGACCGTAGGTTGTACCAGATTTCTTGTCGTCAAAGATTTCCGTGTTACCTACAGCGCCTGGTTTGCTCCATGCGCCATATGTTACAAATGCGCGTAGCTGTGGGCGGGCCCAGAAACCAGATTCACCGAAGGTGTATGCCGCCGCAAAGGTGGTTTTACCAAGAGTGCGGCTCTCATCTTCGGTTTGAACGTGGTCCAATCCCAACTCAAGTTGAAGGTTGAAGTCTTCATTGATGTTGTACTGCGGGCGAATGCCGATTGAAGACCAGTTCGTGTTGTCCCCATTGTTGCGATCGAGTTGGTGCCAAGCAGTGTAGAAGAGTTCAATTTCGTCGGTAATGGATGCGAGACCATGGATCTGCGCCCGCGTAATTGAGCGATCTTCCGCATCACTCCAACCATCTGCAGAAAAACCAGAGGCAGCGTTGAAGCCGTGCATCAGACTGGCCTTCATGTAGCCGCCAAAAATGTTGTTCTTTTGCAAATGTAGACGAAGCGCTGCGCCATCATCACCGGTTGCATCGCCAGTCGTCATGGAATAAGCCGCACCGATTTCACCTACCAGATCTTCTCCAAGATGAATGCCTTCAAATCGAGCATCCAGAGTATGGGTATTGCGATCTCCATTTGTAAAAGCAGCAACGGAAAGCTTTCCGGAGCCGAGACTTACGTCTTCCAGACCACCGCCAAAACCGTCCCAGTTGGAGTAATTTTCATAGTAGTTGTCGGTGATGTGAATGTCTTTCCGCTTATAGAAGCGGCGACCAACCCAGACTGTACTGTCACTGAGAGCGCCTTCACCAAGGCCTTTGTATCCCAACCAGAACTCACGAGTTGCAACGTTGGCGTCGAACTCACCATCAACGATCAAGTCGTTGTTGTCACCGGCGACATGCGCGCGGACACCACCAACCAATGCACTCCCATTTTCGAAGGTGTATTTACCACCTACGCCATACTCACCATAAAAATCAGACTCGTTTCCAAGACGGTACTTATTCCAAGCCCCGTTTAGTTGCATTGCAGTGAATTTGTCACCTTCAGTTTGACCAACTCCGATACGCAAATAGCCGGTTTGATTGTATGCAAATTCCGCATGCGAAGCGGTGGCGGCTAGAACTGAGAGCGCAGCTACAGTCCCCAACAGAGCATTTTTCATTACTTCCTCCAGTTATTCCAGCGTTGTTTAAAACGCTTTTTTTGTGATGCAGACGCACCTCTCCCGTCCCGCGCACCGCGCAGGTTGGTAACTCCTTGTTTTATTGTTTTAAATTAGTTGATTGCTGTCCCGTCGACCGTAGAGAAGAACCTGAGCTGATTAAGGTCGATACTCAGTCCGATTTCATCCTGCGCGATCGTTGACCAAGGCAAGCGAGCTGTGACAACTTCATTTGCCATATCGAAGGTCAGGAAAAGATCTGCACCCGTATGCTCAACAATGCGAGGTTTCACAGTTAGCTGTTGGCCAAGTGAGAAAACTTCAGGTCGTATTCCAATTTTTGCTCTCCCATTTTTTTGTACCTCCAATGGAATATGTACTCCCTCAACAACTTGATCATCTGGAAAGTGAATTGAGTTGCCATCAACCTTTACATCGATCAGGTTCATTGGTGGTGCACCCATGAAGTCTGCAACAAACGTGTTGACTGGATGCCGATAGATCTCATCAGGTGTCCCGACCTGTTGAATTACTCCATCCTTCATCACGACGATCTTGGTTGCCATCGTCATGGCCTCAATCTGATCATGAGTGACATAAACAATTGTTGTGCCAGTCTTTGCGTGCATTTGCTTGATTTCCGCACGCATCTCCATTCTTAGTTTTGAATCTAAATTGGACAGCGGCTCATCAAACAAAAAGAGTACTGGCTCCCGTACCAAAGCACGACCCATCGCAACACGTTGACGTTGCCCGCCGGAGAGCTGCCCAGGACGACGGTCTAGAAGGTGTTCTATTTGAAGCAAAGAAGCGACGCGCAGGACCTGAGTATTAATTTCTTCTTTTGGAACTGAACGGATCTTCATCCCAAACTCGATATTCTCTCGAATACTCATGGTTGGGTAAAGCGCATAGCTTTGAAAGACCATTGCGATATCACGCTCTCGCGGAGGCAATGCAACAACATCTCGGCCAGAAATTTCTAAGGTACCAGAAGAAATCTCTTCCAGACCTGCAATACAATTTAACAGGGTGGATTTTCCGCAGCCTGACGGCCCGACAAGGACAAGAAAATCCCCCTTATTGATAGAGACGCTTACATCTTTCAGCACATGGGTTTCACCAAAGGACTTATTCAAGTTTTTGATGTTTAGTGCTTTGGTTGCCATGGTATCCTCTCAGACTCTTGCAACATCTTGGTTGAATCCCGAACGATCAGTTCTGCTCTTTGTCTAACTTGAAGGTCTTTGATTGGCGTTCCATCCAAAAGATCGCAGAGAATGCGCGCAAGAGGACCGCATGCATCACGAAATGGAGCCCGTGTTACCGACAATGTTGGATTGAAGTTGATTGAGCGAAACTGTGGGATGGCATCATCGTGAGCAAGAACAGAGACATCCTGCGGGATTGACAGGCCTATGTCTTTTGCCGCTCGATACACTCCAACTGCAATCGGTGTTGTCGCACATAAAATAGCAGTTGGGCGTGGGTCACTTCGCTCCGTCAGCAAGGCCAGGCTTGCGGCGTAGCCATAGTTTTCGTCGCCGCTGCCATATTGTAAGGCAAACTCCGGTGGCGTTATGCCCCTTTGTTCCATTACTTCCAAATAGCCTTCTGCACGAGCTTTTGCATAAGCATGGTTCTGTGGCCCATTCAGAAATGCAATCCGCCGATGCCCCAAGTCTGCTAAGAGATTAGTCCCATCAACGGCAACAGATTTGTTGTCGATGTCAAAGAAAGCGTAGGAAGCACCTGAAGTTGCCCCATGAACGACAAATGGGATTTTTTGCTCTTCCAAAAATGCGATGCGCGGGTCGTTCTCCTCCGGAGCATTCAGGATAAACCCATCGAGTGTGTTCTTTGAAACGAACCTACGGTAAGGCGCTACAGGATCAGTCGCCGTCGCTGCATGAAAAACAAGATCGACATCACGATCGGCCAGATGATCGGATAGCCCTGCCATGATCTCGTAAAATCCGGCCGCTGATGTTTGTGCTGGTCCGAGAGATAATATCATCCCAACCATGCCAGAGCGCCCTGAGACTAGTTTTTGAGCTATCTGGTTTGGCTTGTAACCAAGAGTAGCTGCGGTTTCCTGAACCAGCTTTCGCGTTTCGGCGCGCACCTCTGGGAAGCCGTTTAAAGCGCGAGAGACGGTCGCAGGCGATATTCCCAGTTCTTTTGCAATGTCTTTGATCGTTGCCATGTCTCGAATCCTTTTCAAAACGTTTTAAACTGAATCTTGCATTTGTAAAATAGAAAATGAGGAGAGAACAAAATGCCTCAGCTTATGTGCAGGCAAACTACCTACCTCCTTGACTCAAAACGTTTGCATAGTATTTAAATATGCTAGGTTTTGATGCTGTGAACAGCTAACACGCATGCAACGCGGAGTAGTCATGAACGAGAATTGGTGGCGGAATGCCATTATCTATCAAGTGTATCCACGCTCTTTTCAGGATACAAATGGGGATGGCATTGGCGATCTGAAGGGGATTACTTCTCGGTTAGATCACATCGCATCGCTTGGTGTTGATGCTGTCTGGCTTAGTCCAATCTTCACTTCCCCTATGGCGGATATGGGTTATGACGTCAGCGACTATTACGACATCGACCCGCTGTTTGGAACACTGCAAGACTTTGATGACTTTGTGGCCCGCAGTCATGGGCTGGGACTGAAAGTTATTATTGATCAGGTTCTATCTCACAGTTCCAGTAAACACCCATGGTTTGAAGAAAGCAGAGCTAGCCGGACGAACTCAAAAGCCGACTGGTATGTCTGGGCAGATGCTCAACCAGATGGAATGCCGCCAAACAATTGGTTGTCTGTGTTTGGAGGTTCAGCATGGGAGTGGGAACCACGCAGAAAGCAGTACTACCTGCATAACTTTCTTGCAGATCAACCAGATCTGAATCTGCATAACGAGGAAGTGCAGGAAGCATTGCTCCACGTTTTACGGTTTTGGCTGGAGCGCGGCGTTGATGGGTTCCGACTTGATACAGTCAACTACTATTTTCATGATCAGCAATTGCGGAGTAATCCTGCGAGCATCCGTGCAGATCGCGATAACCTGCCTGATGTTTATGGTAGGCAAGAGCACATTTTCTCAAAAAATCGCCCTGAGAACATCGACTTTTTGAAAAAGCTGCGCACCCTCACTGATGAGTTTGAGGGGCGCATGATGGTCGGAGAAATCGGCGACGGCGGTGATGCAGCAACTAACTTGATGGCTGAATACACCAAAGGGCCAGATCGTTTGCACCTTTGTTACTCCTTCGAGTTGCTATCATCCAACTATACCGCCTCACACTTCAAAAATGCTCTTAAGTCTTATCGGTCGGCTGCGCCAGATGGAACAGCATGCTGGAGCTTTTCCAACCACGATGTTCCGCGCCATGTTACTCGCTGGGAAGAGAAGGCTAGCTCGAGTAAAGAGCTGGCAAAGCAGACCATTGCGATGCTCATGTCCTTTGAGGGCTCCATCGGTATTTATCAGGGCGAAGAACTCGGGCAACAGGATACTGCACTTAACTACGATGAGCTGACAGATGCACAGGCCATTCGCTTTTGGCCAGCAGTAAAAGGTCGCGATGGTTGCCGTACGCCGATGGTCTGGGAGGCCAATAAGCAACATGGCGGGTTCTCCTCCGCGAAACCCTGGCTGCCCGTGAAGGATCCTCAGCTTGTAGGAGCTGTTGACGCTGAAGAGGCTTCCAATGACAGCGTCTTACATTCCTATCGCAGCACCATTGCATTTAGAAAAAACAACGACGCGCTTTTGACAGGTTCTACCGCGTTTCTTGATCTGCCGGAACCAATTTTGGCCTTTCACAGAATGAGCAAGGATCAAAAGCTGACTTGTGTCTTTAATCTGTCCGAGACCGCAAGAGAATTGAGAATAGAGGGCTCAGCGAGCTTATCCGGGCCATCCAGCGCCATCCTGCTCAATCAAACACTGACCCTTAATCCAAACGGATTTGCTTACCTGATTTCCGATCAGTTGGAAGGACTCGAGCTGATTTCATAAGGCATGACAATGCGTTTCTAATTGGGAGGACGCTATGAAAATACTAAGAACTACACTTGTTGCAGCTATGCTTGCCACAACATCTTCGGCTGCCATGGCAGCTGTTGAAGGCGAACTGCTTATCTGGATCGGAGCTGACAAGGATATAAAGCAGTTGGAGGCAGTTGCGGCCAGATTTACCGAGGAATTGGGAGTTCCTACAAAGGTAGAGCTGGTTGACCCCGAGTTGCCAGACAAGTTCCAACGGGCAGCTTCAACTGGTGATGGGCCAGATCTGGTGATGTGGGCCCATGATCGATTTGGTGAATGGGCTGCCAGTGGTCTACTGCAACCAGTTGAACCAACATCGGAGTTTAAAGCAGGTGTTCTTCCAACCGCGTGGGATGCGGTGAGCTTTAACGGTAAGGTGTGGGGATATCCGATTGCGATTGAAGCGATAGGCCTAGTCTACAATAAAGACCTGATTTCTGAGCCTCCAAAAGACTTTTCCGAGTTTGCACATTTGGAACTGCCTGATGGTGTAAAACCTATCCTCTGGGATTACACCAATACCTACTTCACGATGCCAATGCTGATGGCAAATGGAGGCTACTCCTTTAGAAAAGTTGATGGGGTTTATAACGGTAAAGAGACAGGTGTGAACAATCAGGGCGCGATTGCAGGCGCTGAAGTACTGGCGAAGCTCTTTACTGATGGCATCATGCCGGATGGGGTTGATTACGGTGTGATGGATGCTGCCATGGCCCGTGGCGAAGTTGCAATGGTCATCAATGGACCGTGGAGCTGGAAAGCTTATGAAGAAGCAGGTTTGAACATCGGTGTCGCACCTATTCCGCAAGTCAGCGGAAAGATTTCACCTCCATTCATTGGCGTCTATTCGGTAGCTCTCGATAGCGCTTCTCCAAATGCTGACCTGGCAAGTGAGTTTATTGAAAACTACATGCTGACTGACGAAGGCCTTGCTGAGTGGAACAAGAACCGCGCTCTTGGTGCTCTCGCGGATATCTCAGCGAGTGAAGCATTGCACAGCGACAAAATCTCAGCCACTTTGAAGAATGCTTCAACCGGCGTCCCGATGCCGTCAAACCCTGAAATGGGTGCATTTTGGGCGGCTATGGCACCGGCGCTTGGTAACATCACAACAGGCAAACAAACTCCAGAGGAAGCTCTTGAAGACGCTGCTTCCCGCATTCTTGGAGAATAAGCAAGACTGTGTCGCACCAGGATATCCTTCTGGTGCGACATTGCTTGACTGCAAAGAAAGTTGCCTCTGATGACCTCTCTTAGCTCCGAAAACACAGGCCAAATATCAGGCTTCAAATTTCAACGTCTTTTGACTGTTGGTTTATTGATCGCTGTTTTCACAACGTTGTTCTATTCGGCATTCCTTTTGTTTCTTGGAAACCAGCCAGTCGTCGGCCTTCTCGTTTTGGTTGTTGCTGTATGTTTTGGGATAGTGTTCTCAACCAAGCGGCTTTATGCGCATCGTTTCATTCTTCCAGGAATTGCTGCGGTGCTAATCTTTATCGCCTTTCCGGTTGGATACACAGTTTACCTCGGGTTCACGAACTTCAGTTCGTTCAACTTGCTCAGCCATGAACGGGTCCGTGAAATCCACCTTGCCAAGAAAATAGTCGATCAAGAAACCTCACGTGGTTTTAGTGTATGGCAGCAAGGCGATACCTACCGACTTTACATTACCGGTAAAGAAAACGGCTACCTGAGTGAACCCTTCGAGAAAAATGTAACGCAGCACACCATAATAGCAGAAACGGCTCCCATACCGAGTACCGAAAAATTGAGCATGCGTGATACTATCAAGCTCCGCAAAGCTCTTGGAGAGATTTCTGTTCAACTGCCAGACGGTGTCATTCTCAAAAACTCAGGTCTAAGAAAGTTCGCTGCCCAGATGCCGGAGTTCCGTGAGACGCCTGAAGGAGTGCTCATCTCAAATTTAGATGGCTCACGACTATTCCCAAACTCTGAAACTGGATTTTACACCAATGAGATGACTGGGGAGCATGTCTCTCCAGGCTGGCGAGTTTATATCGGGCTTGCCAACTTTAAGCGGATCTTTCAGTCTGAGGGCATTCGTGCCCCCATGTTCTCTATCTTTCTCTGGACCTGCCTGTTCGCACTGCTTTCAGTGGGTTTGACGTTTATTTTAGGCTTGGCGCTGGCCGTTACTTTGCAATGGCCCCACCTTCGCGGCAAAGCAGTTTACCGCATTCTTTTAATACTTCCCTATGCAGTTCCAGCCTTCATTTCGATCCTGATTTTCCGTGGTCTGTTCAACCAAAACTTTGGTGAGATCAACATGATCCTGAATGGGCTCTTTGGTATCCGCCCAAGTTGGATGACAGATGGAGGCATGGCGAGAACAATGCTCGTGATCGTGAATGTCTGGCTTGGCTATCCTTATATGATGCTGCTCGCGATGGGCTTTTTGCAGTCTGTACCAGAAGATCACAAAAAGGCTGCAACACTTGAAGGAGCAAGTGCCCTTCTAATTTTCCGCAAAATTACATTCCCGCAAATTCTCCCGCCTTTCCTTCCGCTTTTAGTCGCAAGCTTTGCCTTTAACTTTAACAATATCGTGCTTGTTCTTCTCCTGACACGCGGACTGCCAGACATTCCGGGCACGATCATTCCTGCAGGTCAGACGGACATTCTTGGATCGTTTACCTACCGCATCGCTTTCCAAAATGCCGGTCAGGAATACGGCTTAGCAGGGGCAATTACACTTATCATCTTTGTTATTGTTGCCGCATTGGCCTACGCCAACTTCGTTGCCATGCGTCGCCAAGCAGCTAAGAGGGCAGCGTCATGATCGTAGAGCACCCAAGAAGACTTCAGTTGCAGAAAGTCTTTGCTCATGCATTTCTTTTGAGTTTTCTGGCTCTTATCCTCTTTCCCTTCTTAATGGTCATATCAATTAGCTTTCGTGAAGGGAACTTCACAACAGGTTCGATCATTCCAGAAAGCTTGACGCTGGAACACTGGGCACTAGCGCTGGGGTTGGATTACACGCGAACAGATGGAAAAGTGGTTGAGCCTGCATTTCCAGTTTTACTATGGATGTGGAACTCAATCAAAATCGGGTTAGTCGCATCTATCGGCGTAGTCACTCTTTCTACGATTTCAGCTTACGCTTTCAGCCGCATTCGGTTTAGAGGTGCGGGGGTAATGCTGGATTCCATGCTGATCATTCAGATGTTTCCAACCACACTGGCATTGGTAGCTCTCTTCGCAATCTTTGATGGCCTCGGAGAAGTATCGCCCGTGCTCGGTATCGATAGTCATTGGTCGTTGGGTTTGGTTTATCTGTCAGGGATTACACTACATGTTTGGACCATTAAGGGTTACTTCGATAATCTGGACCCAGCCATGGACAAGGCAGCGCAGGTTGACGGCGCTACCCCCTGGCAAACCTTCCGCTTCATCTTCCTGCCATTGGCAGTCCCAATCATCGCTGTCGTCTTTGTCCTGTCGTTCATTGGCATAATCAACGACTACCCCTTGGCATCTATTCTGCTGCGCTCTGAAGAGAACCTGACACTCGCTGTGGGATCAC
Organism: Pseudovibrio sp. Ad5; assembly: GCF_001623095.1. Classification (NCBI taxonomy): domain Bacteria; kingdom Pseudomonadati; phylum Pseudomonadota; class Alphaproteobacteria; order Hyphomicrobiales; family Stappiaceae; genus Pseudovibrio; species Pseudovibrio sp. Ad5. Next base: position 21,813 of record NZ_LMCH01000011.1, read on the forward strand.
GCCTTTATCTTAATGAGTTCAAATACCTCTGGGGAGACTTCGCCGCCGCCGCCATCTTATCAGGCCTCCCAATCACTGTCGTCTTCATGATAGCCCAAAAATACCTCGTCGCAGGCCTAGGTGATGGCGCGGTCAAAGGATAGGTGATGCTGCCTTCAAAGCAAAACGTTGACCTCGGTGAGGCAAGCAGTGGTTGACTAGCAAAGTGAGATACTGAGAGTATGATGGTCGTTGAATGTCTGCTCTTGGTCATATGTGCCATGCCAAATGCGCAGAAGCTGTAAGCTTCGATCACACTGTTACTCGGCTAACCTTCAGTCCGCAGTTGCAGCACGCTCCATCCCACACCCATCAGTCTATCAGACACGATCATGTGAAAATAATTTATATGTAGCTAGAATATTTCCATAGTTAAATAATCAAACTCCGGTAGGGGAAGGGCTTGGTTATCTAAGTCGGGCTTCTGGCGTATTTGGCTATATGTTCCTCGAAGCCGGATTAATTTCACAAGAAGGATAGTGATTTGCGTAGTTTGTTTCTGGCTTCAGCGCTAATACTTGGGAGTTTGTATCCCGTCATGGCTCAAGATATTATCAAGGTCGATACCAATAAAGCAGTGCAAGAGACTATGGATGCTCTGGAGGCTACTGCCAGGAAAGCAGGTGCAACAATATTTGCTCGTGTTGACCATGCTGCGGGAGCTGAAAAAGTTGGCATGTCCATTCCGGCGAACCAGTTGCTGATTTTCGGTAATCCGGTACTTGGTACACCTGCGATGGAGATCGACCCACGGGCAGGCCTGTATCTGCCACTTAAAGTGCAGGTCTATGAGGATTCTGAGGGGCAGGTCTGGTTGGCTTATGAAGATCCGAAAGAAACAATGAAGGATCTGGATAATGTCGATAAGTCTCCGGTAATCGAAAAAATGCGCGGTGTTTTGGCGAAGCTGACCTCCAAGGCTGCCAAGTAGTCGAATTCGATACCAGATCAAGAATTTCAGTCTGCTCAGGGTCTTTAAAAGGGCTCTGGGCTTTTTTAAATATGGGTGGTGCTTTTTTGCGGCGTGGGGCGAGGTCCATTTTAGCCTCCTTACCCGGTTTTGAGCGCGGCAAATTGTGCGGTGATGAAGTCCGCAGGGATGCTGTGTTTTGCCTCAATTACTGTCTGTTCAAGGGCTAGGGCGATGAAGAGTAGGGTGGCGGCAAAGCCTGCCAGAATGAGCCTCTCGCAGAATTTATTGTTCTGGGGCTGCGTGGATAGATAAGCTTGTTAGTGATGCGGGTGGGGTTGGAGCTCTGCAACTGCTGGAAACATCTTGCATGCCAATGTCATTTGGTATACGACCGCATACAACAAACTTGGACCGGTTTGCCAGAGATGGTTTTGACATAGAGTTCAGGATACACCAAACATAAATCGTCTAACACAAATGCGTCGGAATAATCATGAGCTTGTACACTGACTACTTGAATGAGATTGACACTCGAAAAGCCGAGGGTTTGAACCCCAAGCCGATTGAAGATGGCGCACTTGTGAATGAGATCATTTCGCAGATTAAAGATCTCAAGAACGAACACAGAGACGGTTCCCTTAAATTCTTTATCTACAACACCTTGCCAGGCACAACCAGCGCAGCTGGCGAAAAGGCGAAGTTTTTGAAAGAGATCATTCTTGGCGACTCTGTTGTTGAGGAAATTTCTCAGTCCTTCGCTTTTGAACTGCTGTCTCACATGAAGGGTGGCCCTTCTGTTGAGGTTCTTCTTGACCTGGCGCTTAGCGATGACGCGTCTGTTGCGCAACAGGCTGCCGATGTCCTTAAAACCCAGGTGTTCCTGTATGAGGCAGACACCGAGCGTTTGAAGGCAGCTTTTGCAGCAGGTAATGCGATTGCAAAAGACATTCTGGAAAGCTACGCAAAGGCTGAGTTCTTCACAAAGCTTCCTGACGTAGACGAAGAAATCAAAGTCGTGACCTTCATCGCAGGTGAAGGCGATATCTCAACCGACCTTCTTTCTCCTGGCAATCAGGCACACTCCCGTTCTGACCGTGAACTGCACGGCAAGTGCATGATCTCACCTGAAGCGCAGGCGGAAATTCAGGAACTGCAGAAAGCAAATCCTGATGCGCGCGTGATGCTGATTGCTGAAAAAGGCACCATGGGCGTTGGCTCCTCCCGTATGTCTGGCGTAAACAACGTTGCGCTGTGGGCTGGTAAACAGGCAAGCCCATATGTTCCTTTCGTGAACATTGCGCCGATTGTTGCTGGCACCAACGGCATTTCTCCAATCTTCCTGACCACTGTTGGCGTGACCGGTGGTATCGGGCTTGACCTGAAAAACTGGGTTAAGAAACAGGACGCTGATGGCAACACCGTTCTGGATGGAAATGGTGATCCTGTTCTTGAGCAGACCTACTCAGTTGAGACTGGTAAGGTGCTCACCATCAACACTAAAACCAAGAAGCTTTATGACGGTGATAAAGAGCTGGTTGATGTTTCTTCCGCGTTCACACCTCAAAAAGTTGAGTTTATGAAAGCTGGCGGCTCCTATGCTGTTGTGTTTGGTAAAAAGCTGCAGACTTTTGCATCTGAAACACTTGGCATTGAACTGAAGTCCGCTTTTGCTCCGGCCAAAGAGATCTCTCATGAAGGTCAGGGCCTGACTGCTGTTGAGAAGATCTTCAACCGCAATGCTGTTGGCGCAACTCCGGGTGCAACTCTGCATGCTGGTTCTGACGTTCGTGTGAAAGTGAATATCGTTGGTTCTCAGGACACCACTGGTCTGATGACCTCACAGGAACTGGAGTCCATGGCGGCAACCGTCATTTCTCCAACTGTTGATGGTGCTTACCAGTCCGGTTGTCACACTGCATCTGTTTGGGATTTGAAAGCGCAGGCTAACATTCCAAAACTCATGAAGTTCATGAACAAGTTTGGCCTGATCACCGCGCGCGATCCAAAAGGCGTCTACCACGCCATGACAGACGTGATCCATAAGGTGCTGAACGACATCACCATTGACGACTGGGCGATCATTATCGGTGGCGACAGCCACACCCGTATGTCTAAGGGTGTTGCGTTTGGTGCAGATTCTGGCACCGTGGCGCTGGCACTGGCAACTGGTGAAGCCACCATGCCGATCCCTGAATCTGTGAAGGTGACTTTCAAAGGCACCATGAAAAACCACATGGATTTCCGCGATGTGGTGCATGCAACACAGTCTCAGATGCTGAAGCAGTTTGGCGATAACGTGTTCCAGGGCCGCATTATTGAGGTTCACATCGGAACTTTGCTTGCTGACCAGGCGTTCACGTTCACTGACTGGACTGCTGAGATGAAGGCAAAAGCTTCCATCTGTATCTCTCAGGATGACACTCTGGTTCAATCACTTGAGATTGCGAAGAGCCGCATTCAGATTATGATCGACAAAGGCATGGAAAATGATGCCAAAGTTCTTCAAGGCCTGATCGATAAAGCAGACAAGCGCATTGCAGAAATCAAGTCTGGCGAGAAAGCTGCGCTGACACCTGATGACAACGCGAAGTACTTTGCTGAAGTTGTTGTCGATCTGGATCAGATTGATGAACCAATGATAGCTGATCCTGACGTGAACAATGATGACGTTTCCAAGCGTTACACCCACGACACCATCCGTCCTGTTTCCTACTACGGTGGTGACAAGAAGGTTGATCTGGGCTTCGTTGGTTCCTGCATGGTGCACAAAGGCGACATGAAGATTGTTGCTCAGATGCTCAAGAACCTTGAGAAAGACGGCGGTAAGGTCGAGTTCAATGCTCCGCTTGTTGTTGCAGCGCCAACCTACAACATTATTGATGAGCTGAAGGCAGAAGGTGACTGGGAAATTTTGCAGAAGTACTCCGGTTTCGAATTCGATGATGCACTGCCAAAAGCAACAGCACGTACCGAATACGAAAACATTATGTACCTGGAGCGTCCTGGCTGTAACCTTTGCATGGGTAACCAGGAGAAGGCTGCTAAGGGGGATACCGTTCTGGCAACCTCTACCCGCCTGTTCCAGGGCCGTGTGGTAGAAGATTCCTCTGAGAAAAAGGGTGAATCCCTGCTGGCGTCCACTCCGGTTGTTGTTCTTTCCGCAATCCTCGGCAGAACTCCAAACATGGATGAGTACAAGGCAGCAGTGGAAGGCATCGACCTCACTAAGTTCGCCCCACCACTCCAGAAACCTGCTGCTGCGAAGTCAGTTCACTTCTAGGGTCTAATCGCAGGATAGCGGCCTTAGACCTAGCAGCTGGCAAACAGCACTAATTTATATTCGAATGGGCGGTACCTAACAGTACCGCCCATTTGCTTTTTTAATGTCGATGCTTTCAGAAGTTAGGTGCTCAGCCCTACTGAGCATTCAGAGTGCTTAGCGTTCAATCGACGGTTTTTGATTCCCTGAAAAGCAGAGTTTCGATACCTTGGTTTGAAAGCCGGTTGGTTTTTCCTTCTGTCATAGAAACGTAATGTAATGCTCGTTTTGCCAGCTATGTGGGGGAGGTGGGGTGTGACGGTTTTTTGACGGGGTTGCTTTGTGAGTGAGCGTCATTTCGCTGTAACAATCGCGTGTGCCTAGTACGTTAAATTTTAACAGGTACCGGGGTTGGACTCTTGATCCAGTTTGAAAGCGTTAGAAAAGAATTTGGCGCGCATGTTGCTGTCAAAGGGGCGAGTTTCATTGTTGAGAAGCCTCAGATGATCGGCATTATTGGTCGTTCTGGTGCGGGTAAATCCACGTTGCTGCGGATGATCAACAGACTTACCCCGGCAACCGATGGGCGTGTCCTTGTTGATGGTGTTGATGTGCTTGCTTTACAGGGGACGTATAAGCGCCGCTGGCAGCGTGATTGCGCGATGATCTTTCAGCAGTTCAACCTGGTTCCTCGCCTTGATGTTTTAACCAACGTTATGTTGGGGCGTTTGAATGCACACGGAACAGTTTCAAGCATGCTCAAGCTGTTCACTCGTGAAGAGCGGGTTCAGGCTCTGTTGAAACTTGAAAGACTTGGTATTGCTGAAACGGCTTTGAAAAGGGCCGAAAATCTTTCTGGTGGTCAGCAACAGCGTGTTGCGATTGCTCGTGCTCTTATGCAGGAACCGAAAATGCTTTTGGCCGATGAGCCGATTGCTTCGCTGGATCCGATGAATGCGCAGGTGGTGATGGACGCTCTTAAGGCGATCAACACGGAAGATGGCCTGACAGTTATTTGTAATCTCCATACTCTTGATACTGCTCGAAACTACTGCGACCGCGTGATTGGTATGCGCGATGGTGAGATTGTTTTTGATGGGAAACCGGATGAGCTATCGACCGCAGTGGCCCGTGAGATCTACGGTGCTGACGACAGTTTTGAGGAGGGGATGACCTCAACTTCTCTTGGTAGCGAAGGTGCAAAAATCGCTGCCCTGGAACTGGCGAAAGGTGATGCTTCGCCTGTCGTCTCTGCTGCTGAATAGCAGCGGTTTTAGATTTTTATTCTGATATTGGAGTGCTCTGATGAAAATCATTGGTAAAGTTGCTGCAGCTCTTGCTGTTAGCACGACCCTTCTTGCTGCGCCTATGGCTCTGGCTGAAGAGAAAATCACTGAATTCCGCATTGGTATTCTTGGTGGTGAAAACGAAGCGGACCGCCTTCGTTCCAATCAATGTCTGGTTGATCGCTTTGAAAAGCTGCTGGGTGTTCCGGTTAAGCTTTTCCCAGCTGCTGATTATGCTGGCACTATTGAAGGCCTGAAGGGTGGTAACCTGGATTATGCCGAGCTTGGCGCTTCCGGTTACTCCGCTGTTTATCTGTCAGCTCCTGATGCTGTTGAGCCAGTGCTGACCACCAAGCAGACAGATGGCGCAACAGGCTATTATTCTGTTTTGGTTGCTCGTGCGGATTCTGGCATTGAAACGCTGGAAGACATGAAGGGCAAGCGCATGGGCTTTGCTGACCCTAACTCCACCTCCGGTTATCTGGTTCCTTCTGTTGCGTTTGACGATATGGGCCTGAACCTGAAAGAGTACTTTGCCTCTACGCAGTTCTCTGGTGGACACGAGCAGAACGTTCTTGCTGTTTTGAATGGCGATGTTGACGGTGGCGTCACCTGGGCATCTGGCGTTGGCGAATGGGAAGAGGGCTACACCTCTGGTAATCTGCGTAAGATGGTAGATAAAGGCATGGTTGATATGTCTGATCTGGTTCAGGTCTGGCAGTCTCCGCTGATCCCTAATGGTCCGCTTGTTGTACGTAAGTCGCTTCCATCTGACGTAAAGCAGAAGGTTGTTGCCTCGTTGAAGTCCATGGTGACTGATAACACCGAGTGCTTCTACTCCGCACAGGGTGGTGAGTACGCTGACTTCGTGGAAGTGAACCACGACTTCTACAAGACCATTGTTGAAGCGCGTCGCCGTAAGATTGAAGCAAAAAAAGCTAACTAATTCTCAGAGTAATAAAGGGGCGCGGATCTGACTGCGCCCTTTCTTTATGGGGGCCGTGGTGGCTCTCATCATTTCCCTGTTTGGAGGATGTTGAAGTGGCCGCTCATCTGGCGCTTGCCGAAGCTTCCCGTCTGGCCGAGATTTCTCAGGCCTATGAGCGTGTTGCCCGGCGCCGAACGCTATATACTCTTTCTCTGCTCGGCCTTTGTGTCCTGAGCATCTTCGGTGGCTTGTTTGTTGCGGACCAAGCAAATTCTGGTGGCTTTTGGACAGGCTTGGGTAAATTCTTTGATTATCCGGCTGAGTTGTTCATTGGTGCTTATGAGGAAGGGCTGATTGGGCTCTTCGCACTTGTTCTTCAATATCTTCCGTACCTAATCGAGACCGTCAACATCGCTTTGGTCTCAACTCTTCTGGCATTTTTTCTGGGCGGGGCGCTGAGTTTTGTTGCGAGCCGTAACTTGATGAGCAATCGGCTTGCCGTTGCAGCGATGCGCCGGGTGATGGATATTTTTCGCGCGTTTCCAGAGATTGTGATTGCGCTGTTGCTGGTTCTGATTTTTGGGCCAAGTCCGGTTGCAGCTGTGATTGCGGTGACAACGCATACAATTGGTGCACTCGCCAAACAGTTTTCTGAGGTGAATGAGAACTGTGACCTGAAGGCTGCTGAAGGCATTCGCAGTGTAGGTGGCAACTGGTTAGAGCAAATTCGCTTTGGCATTCTGCCTCAGGTGCTTCCGAATTTTTTGTCTTACACGCTGCTTCGGTTGGAAGTGAACGTACGGGCCTCTGCGATCCTTGGGTTTGTCGGGGCTGGTGGTCTTGGTGCTGAGTTGAAGATGGTTGTCGATTGGAACTATGGAGCTGACATTCTTGTCATCATTTTCATGCTGGTTCTTTCAATCACGTCCATCGATTACCTCAGCGGCTGGATGCGACAAAAACTTATTGGTCAGACGGGGCAAGTTTGATGGAGCGTTCTATGACAGATATTAGTGCCTTGCGTGGGACGTCGCATCATGAAGAGCAACGGTTGGACGAGCAGTATCCCGGTGTTCTCGGGCTGGATTTGAAAAAGCGCTTGCTTGGGCCGGTGCTGTCGCTGTTGGTTGTTGTTTATTTGGCTCTCTGCTTTTTCGCGTTTGATGTTCCGGGCGTGATGGAGAAGGCTCGTGGGGACATGGCTCAACTGTTTGCACTGGATGCTTATGCCCACAAGGTGCATGCAAAGTATCAGTTCAAGAAGGCTGATCAGGGATTTGTTGTCAGTCTGGAGGGCAACAGACGGGCTATATATAAAGAGCAGCCAGATTGGATTGAGCAATCACGTGGGCAATCCTCCATTCTGCTCGGTGAAGATGGGGTGCTTCACTTTGCAGATGATGTGGTGACTTACACTCATCCAGAGTTTGGTGAGCCTTTTACATTCAAGGTTGGAGATGGGGTTCCGCAGTTTATTGGTGGAGCTGAAGCTGACTGGCTCAAGGTCTCGAAAACCCAGGTTAATGCGCGGCCCTCTTTATATACACGTATCTGGCTGACAAAGAGCAAAGTTGAGGTGCATCGCTATTTCGTTGGGTGGGAGAACTTCTGGTTTGACTTTGACAGCAAGCTGAACGGACTGAGTGCTGGTCAGCTGATGTCGCTGGCGTTCTCTTCGGAAAGACTGGATCCTGATGTTTCCAACCTGCGCTTTATGTTCAATGAGTTTTGGATGAACAGCGAGTGGCAGCATGGGGAGGTTTATTTCGCATTGCTGCAAACTCTCATCATGGCCGTGGTCGGTACCTTGATTGCGGGTATTCTAGCATTGCCGCTTGCGTTTGCTGCTGCTGCGAATGTTAATCCGGTGAGGTTGGCGCGAACAGGCGTGCGCCGGTTCTTCGATTTCCTACGCGGGGTCGATATGCTTATCTGGTCGCTCATCTTTATACGGGCGTTCGGGCTTGGGCCGCTCTCCGGGATTTTTGCGATCTTCTTTACCGATACGGGTACTTTCGGCAAGCTGTTCTCTGAGGCGATTGAGAATGCAGATAAGAAACAGGCGGAAGGCGTGCAAGCAACGGGAGCTTCTCCGGTTCAGAAATACCGGTTCGGGCTGTTTCCGCAAATCCTACCTCTCTTTATATCTCAGATGCTTTATTATCTGGAGAGCAATACACGCAGTGCCACTGTGATTGGGGCATTGGGAGCAGGGGGAATAGGCCTAAAGCTTATAGAGACTATGCGAACCAGACAGGATTGGGAGAACACTCTCTACCTGATCTTTCTGATCATTGTGGTGGTGATGATGATGGATCAACTCTCAGGATGGTTACGTCGCAAACTCATTGAAGGCCAAGCCTAGGACAAAACACTCAGTTTTATGGAGGAGGGCGGTCACTCAAGTGGCTGCCCTCTTTGTTTTTGGTAGGCAGTCAGTTGTCCTTTGCGTGAAAAATGCTCGCTGAGGTGGATTTGTCCACATCGTATAGACTGCAAAAGTTAATGCGTTTTAGGCCGATAAATCGCAGTGGGTCTATGTGAGTTTAGTTAACTTATTGATTTACATGTGTTTTTATGGGTTGTGTGGAGTCTATGTATTTAATATCAAAATTATTGATGTATTATTATTTGTTGTTGTTGTTGATGTATGCTTGCAGTCAGTTGCAGCTGACTTGGAAGGAAAAGGTTTTGAGATAATAGGTTTTTGACTGAAAAAGTGATGATTTTTGTTTGTTTTTCTTAAGTTATGCCGGTCCCGTCTCAACACCTCTCCAGCAACTCTGAATATAACAATAATTTATGGGTTTAATCTTCACTTTTGCTTTGAAATAGTTTGTTTCTAGTACGTGTTGCCGTTCTTAGTTTGGCTTACCTTCCCTGAATTCCCTGTGTTATTTGTGCCACATCGTATTTCGATGACTTTCAAACTTCATTTGAATTATTGATTAAAAGCCAAAGATCACAAATATTGATGTTGTGAACAGCGCGGGGCGCACTTACCGGTGCCCGCTGAGTAAAGTGATGTTTCAAACATTGCTTTGATCAGAATGCGCAAGTGGGGAGCCAGAGTGGTCAGGGATCGACATGTGGTCGAGCTGCTCTGGTTTTAAAGAAAGTTAGAATTATGAATTTCAAGGCTATCGCAATCGCAGCAGCTGCTGCTGCCGCTGCAACTTCCGTTCAGGCTGCTGATCTTCCAGCTGACATCGCACCAGTAGATTACGTTCGCATCAACGATGCATACGGTGCAGGTTTCTTCGTACTGCCAGGCACTGAAACTGCAATCAAAATCGGCGGCCGTGTTCGTGTTGAAGCACGCTTTACAGACCTGCTGGACGATGAAGATTACAGCAGAGAAGACAACAACCACAACTTCCGTTCCCGTGCGAACTTGCGTATTGATACCCGTACACAGTCTGAGCTGGGTCTGATCCGTACATACATGGATTTCCAGTACACTTCTAATTCCGACTCACGTGATTCTGCAGGTGTTAAACTGGACAAGGGTTATGTTCAGATTGGTGGCTTCACTTTCGGTCTTGCAACTTCTGCATTCGATCTTTGGACTGGCGAACTGGCTTCCAACCTGTTTGATCGTCACCTGGCTGATGACACTGTATGGCAGGCGTCCTATACCCACGCATTGGGTAATGGCCTGACGATTGCTGCTTCTATTGAAGACAATTCTGATCGTGAGCAGGGCGTAGACGTTGGTGCTGATGATCTGAATAAAGCAGGTAACACTCTTCCTTCCTTTGTTGCGAAGGTTCTGTTGAATCAGGGTTGGGGCTATGCTGGTCTTTCTGGTGCTGTAACCAAGGTTGATACATCAGTTGGTCGTGACTCCTCTGAAGTTGGATACGCTGTTGCCGGTGCTGTTGGTTTCAATCTTGACATGATTGCTCCTGGCGACGTGATCAACTTCCAGGCTGCTTATGCAGACGGTGCTATGGCTTATGTTGGAGCTGAAGGCGATATTGCAGACGCAGTCCTTAACACTGATGGTGATATTGAAACCAACAAAGCTTGGTCTGTTGCTGGTGGTTACATGCACAACTGGACAAGCGAGTTGTCTTCCGGTGTTGAAGCTTCTTACTTGGACGTAGAGTCCGGCGAAGAAACAATCATGGCTGACTTTAACGAAGTTGTTGTTGCCGGAACTATGGAATACCGTCCTGTTTCTGGTCTGCTGTTCTCTGCTGGTGCTGGCTGGAAGCAGAAAGACGAAGATCGTTCTTCAAAGGAAGACGCTGCTGTCTTGAACTTCCGCGTACAGCGTTCTTTCTAAGGCTGACTTAAGCCTTAGACCTTCATTGGACTTTCAATAATCCTGATTTTCCAATGACTCTCATTCCCGGTGGTGTCCAAAACCACCGGGTTCCTCTGTTTGAGGCCATGTGCATGTGGGTACTCTTGCCTATTTCTATTTTGAATTTGCATATTAAATTTTAGTTGGCATTTTAATCCCCAGTGCGTAATTTTTTGCGCGCGTTCAGGGGAATTACGTTTGTCTAGCAGTTAAATGTACCAATCTAGAAGTGCTGTGATGTTATTTATATAATATTATTCAATGGTTTAGAGGAAGTTAGAACGGCTATGATCTGTGGTGTCTGAGTTGAGTGTATCGGGTATCCACACAAGCTGGTGTGTCAAAAAAAACACACTACTTTAGCGTGGTGATGTTTCTCCCCTTTCAAACTACTAGGTTGATATTGCGATCTTCCATCTCGTCGGGCATCAATATGTCCATCGACGCGGTCGAGCCGATTGAATGCTTTGCCAAATTATGGCGAGCCTCTCTGGTTCTCGTGTCGCAGGGAAAAGAGGAAATGTGAGCTGCTCCAAACAGGTCACGCCAGTTTCTTCTTTCTATTGAGAGACATTGGAAGGTCAGGATTATGAACGTTAAAACTCTTGCACTCGCTGCAGCAGCTGCTGCCGTTGCAACTTCATCTCAGGCAGCAGATCTGCCAGTAGCAGCTGAACCGGTTGACTACGTACAGGCATGTGATGCATTTGGCGCAGGCTTCTTCAAGCTGCCAGGCAAAGACACTTGCATCAAGCTCGGCGGTCGTATTCGTGCACAGGTTGTATCTGGTAACATCTCTGACGATGAAGGTGATGAATACGAGGCTTACTCTAAAGGCTATCTATACTTCACATCCATGACCAACTCTGAAATTGGTACAATTAAGACCTATACAGAGCTGACAGCGAAATGGTCTGACGATACTACTGACGAAGAAATCGAAGCTGGTGATGTTTACGTACAGCTCGGCATGGACTACGGTTCTTTCCTGTTTGGTCGTGAATCATCTGCATTTGACGGATTCACAGGTTACACTTGGATTGGTCCTGTCGGCAACGCCTACTCTGATCAGTCTACGCTTCAGGCTTCTTTCACTGCTGACCTCGGTAACGGCGTGACTGCAACTATCTCTGCTGAAGACGCTACTTACCGTGGCGGTGAAGATAGCGGCGCAGACGTTGTTGGTGCATTGAAGATCTCTCAGGGTTGGGGTTCTTTTAAAGTAGCCGCAGCTGCTCATGACCAGGCTTCTCATGAAGGTTACGGTTACGCTGCTGGTGCAACTCTTGCGATTAACCTGGATATGCTGTCAGAGGGTGCTGAGTTCACCTTCCAGGCACAGTACGCAGACGAAGCTGGTAAGTACATCGCTGCTGACGCTGAGGAAACTGGTTACGCACTTTCCGGTGGTATCGAAGTTCCTCTTTCTGAAAAACTGACTGCTGCTCTGGACGTTTCCTACCAGGATCTGGATAACAAAGCAGATGAGAGCACTGCAGCGATCAACGGTTCTTTGGCATATAGCCCAGTTTCCGGTCTGACCTTCGCTGTTGCAGCAGGTTATGCAGATGTAGAATCTGATATTGCAAAAGACGACAAAGAAACTTCCCAGATCGGTGCACGTGTACAGTACACGTTCTAATCTGGTGTGGAAATTTGGTAGCGTAATCGCTATCTAGTTTCAGATGACCCCGGTAGCTTAAGCTGCCGGGGTTTTTGTTGATTTTGATCTGTCGGAGTTCAAGGCGCGCGCAGCAGGGCTCTACTGTTGGTTGTTATGGGTTCGGCGACGCTTTGAATGCAATTGCAGGAACGTGTGCTATGCCTGTCCTTTTTTTTGAGATTTTAAATATTTTATTTGCATTGCATGATTCTGCTACATCTTATTTTGGAGATAGAACACTCTTGAGTTTGCCTATTTCTACAGGGTGTTTATTCACATACAGATGCTTCTAAGTGCTAAAATCTCAAGGAGTCTTCTTTTTACTGGTTGCTTATTGATACTTGCATCCTTTTCTATTTGTATCTAATTGAAATACAATGGTTTTTCGGTGTATCTTGAGGGATTTTGGTGTCGCCCCGCTTGCATTAAGAGACTGGCTGAAAATGTTTGAGCATGATGAACTAGCTGGACTTACCTGAATCTCCTGTTGTAAAAAACACACACGTTAAAAGTGACAAGTAGAAATAGGCAAATATTAAAACTGATTGGGCTTGCCTAAAACTCCTAACATTGTAATTTCTCCTCACGAACCTTCAGGGGGCTTTCTCTTCAAGTAGGCACTTGAATTGTAGCGGAGGGTTCATGGGGACAGTTCAGACACGTTTGATGACGGTGTTCGCACCTGAATTGCGGTTTGATGATCTGTTTTAAATAATGTTTAAAATCCATAATCTATGGGAAGCTTGTGATGAACTTCAAGAAAATCGCTATCGCAGCAGCAGCTGCTGCAACAGCAACTCCAGCAATGGCTGCTGACCTTCCAGTAGTTGCTGAGCCAGTAAACTACGTGCAGGCATGTGACGCATTCGGTGCTGGTTACTTCCAGCTGCCAGGTCAGGACACTTGCATCCGTGTACATGGTCGCATTCGCACCAATTTCACCACTCATGACCTGACTAAAGATTACTCTACAGCTGCTAATGCTTACGACGCGTATGCTCGTGGTTATATTTACTTGGAGTCTATGACAGACACTGAGTTCGCATCGATCAAAACCTACACTGAACTGACTGCAACTTGGAACGATGACAAGAATGATGACGGTGACCAAGGCGTTGTTGGTCTGGGTAATGCATACCTTCAGCTAGGCTTTGATAACGTTTCTGTTCTCATTGGTCGTTCCGGAGGTGTATTCGATCCATTTGGCGGTTACTCTGAAATCGGAACAGTTGGTCCAGTAGCGGGCGGTGAAGATGTACTGCAGATTTCTGCAACAGCCGATCTTGGTAATGGCATCACTGCTTCTTTCGGCATCTTGGATTCTGACGCATACGGCGGTGCAACCAAAGACGCTAACTTTGAAGCTGGTTTGTCCATGACGCAAGGCATGTTCTCTGCATCTGTATTTGCAGCGGCACATGCTTACTCAAATGATGACTACGGTTTCGCTGTTGCTGGCCAGGTTGAAGCAAGCGTATCTGACAGTGTCAAAGTTGGCTTCGGTGCTGCTTATGCTGACTCTGCTTCTTCTTACATCGGTGGTACTCACAAAACAGGTGCTAGCGATGCAGATGGTGTAACTGGTTACAATCTGGTTGCTGGTCTCGAAGCTGGCCTGTCCGACAAAGTGACAGCTGCTCTTGATGTATCCTACTCTGCTCTTGATCAAGACGATGAGGACTTCAGCAAGACAACTGTAAACGGTTCTGTGGTTTACTCACCTGTAGCTGGCCTGAAGTTCGTGCTTGACGGTGGCGTAGCTCGTGATTCAGACGATGGTGAAGAAGCAAAAATCTCCACTCGCGTACAGTACTCCTTCTAAGATTTCTTAGATTGAGAGTCTCGGCGGCGGTGTCGCCGGGACTACTTTCATAAAGCCTTGATGTGATACTTGCCACAGACTTGCATGTGTAGGCGGTATAGGAAGGTACTACTTCAAGATTTTATGAGTTTTGGTTTAGCTCAAAACCTTCTAATCTATATCTGGTTGAAGTTCATATATCCTGATCTTTCAATCAGTCTCTCAGGCCCGGCGGTTCCAACCCGCCGGGCTTTCCCATTTGTGCGCGATACTTAAGTTTTCAATGAGTATTACGCCATGGTGACCTCCCAAGCTGTGAAATTTTGCTCAGTTGAACTTCCTGCCCGTTTCGATTGGGTGAGATAATCCTGCCCAATCCATAGTAATTGCGAAAATTGAACCTTGGCGTAATTGTCTAGTTGCACAGGGGTAGTCATTGCAGCTGATTTTGATCACTGCATTTGTGGGCATTGGGCTACTCCGAGTGACGGATGGAGGTTCAATACTATGACGAAGAAGCTGATATTCCTGCCGGTCTTGCTGTCATTCGGAGTTACAGCACAGGCTACAGACTTGCCTAAACCTGTTTTTGAGGCTGAGCCTGAGCCGCTCAATCTGGTGGAACCCTTAGACTATGTGCAGGTTTGTGATGCGTATGGTGAGGGGTTTTTCTTTATCCCTGGTACGCAGACGTGCCTGCGCTTGAGTGGTCGGGTACGTACCGATGCGCAGTATCGACGCTTTCCCAAAAAGCCGAGTAACTGGGGCGGCGTGGTTGATGATGATCCTAAAGGGCGTGATTTGAACTCGATGCGCTTTCGTGCTCGCTCCTACATCCGCATGGATGCGCGATCAGAGACCGAGTTTGGGTTTGTTCGCACTTTTTCTGAGCTTAGAGCGACAGTGGATTCAGACACTGAACGATATGGTGACTCTCCGGAAATGGATCTGAACAAAGCTTATATTCAGTTTGGTGGCTTTACGATTGGGCGCACTGGTTCTCTGTTTGACTTCTTTACGGGCGCTACCTTTGGCTCTGTGCATCGCGATTGGTCGGACACCAACTCCTGGGCCGCAGCTTACACGGAAGTGTTTGATGGTGGTGTTTCCGTTACCGTTTCTATTGAGGATCCTGTTTACCGTGCGCATGGCGTGTTTACGGGTGTTGCGAGCGAAAACGGAAAGGCTGGGAACAAGGCGCCTGATGCTGTAGCGGCCTTCCGGATGGATGGTGACTGGGGCAGTGCGAAGCTCGCGGCGGCTGTGACGAACATCAGACCAGACGCAGCTTATGTGCCTGGTGAAGTTGGATGGGCGTTGGGGGCAGGGGCGATTATTAACCTCCCTCAGATGGGTAATCAGGATGCTATGGCTCTGCAGTTCCAGTATGGAAACGGTGCAGTTTCCTATGTGGGTATTGATGACGATGAAGTTTTTGACGCTTACTACATCAACGGCGATACCAGAAAGACCGAGGCCCTATCGTTTTCAGGTGGACTTACGCACTATGTGACGCCTGAAGTGCGGACAGACTTTGATGCGAGTTACGCGGTTGTTGACACACCAACTGGCGCTGCGCTTCCTGACTTCGATCGGTTTGCTTTGGATTGGGATCTGGTCTGGTCACCTGTCAGCGGAATGGAAATGGGTGTTGACCTTGGCTATGCACGAACATCGCCGGAGGATGAAAAAGACTTTGATGAGGCTAGTGCGCTCTTCAGAGTTCAGAGAACCTTCTAAGACATTAAGTTTTTTGAAGAACTTGGGAGTTGGGTCTGATGAGCCAACTCCTCCTTTTTTGCATTCGCTAAACGTGCTGTCTTATAAAATTGAGGATGCCCCTTTGGGTGGGCTGGTCCCAGAGTAGAGGCGCATGTCCTTGGTTGGGGATGACGGAAAGTTCCATTTTCTCGTGTAACTGCTGCATTTTCTTGACAGTCTCTGTTGTGAGAAGACGTGAGTTTTGTCCATGGAGTAAGAGGTGAGGAAACGGTTTTAGCGCGCTAAAAGATTGCCAGAGATCGTCTTCAGGTGCTGCTTTCTTGTCTCCACGGAGTGTATCGCCTAAGTGCTTGTCATAGCGTAATGATACGCCGTCGGAATTGGGAGCGTATAATTGATTGGCGAATGTTATCCAATCCGTTTCTGACATGGCTGTGAACGCTGTTGCATGGATGGAAGCGAGGCGCTCTGCTGCGGCTTTCATATTTGGTTGGGACATGACGGTGCCGACTGAGGCGATGATGTCGTCGAGGGCTGGTGGTTCGATGACTGGGCCTATGTCGTTGATAATGACTGACAGCAGGCGCTCTGGGTGGCGTTGGGCCATGGAGAAAGAGTGGAGGCCGCCTCGGGATGTGCCGATGAGTGCAAATTTTTCAAGTCCGAGAGCTTTGATGCCTCTGTCAATATCGTCAGCTTCCTGATCAAGACTGTAGGTCTCAAAATCCTCAGAGTGATCTGACAGGCCACGGCCACGGTAATCCATTGCGATGACGCGGTGACCATTTTCTCTTAAAAAGTTTGCTAGGTGATAGAAATCTCTTGTGTTTCTCGTCAGGCCAGAAAGGCAAATGACTGTTGGGTTGCGGGGAATATCCGGGTCCCAGATGTGTGCAGATAAGGTTAGTCCATCGCTGGCTTTCCAAGTGAAACGGGTTGCGCCCGCAACGTTTTGAAGGTCGACATCAATGTAATCTGGGGCTTGAAGCATAAGTTCCTCCCGAAATGCTTCGGTGTTTTCAGCGATTACAATGCGGTCCGGTTTAAATTCCGGCTTCTGAAGGGCGCTGCTAGACAGGTTTTCTCAGTGCGTGTGTTTGCTACTGTGAAAACTGCCTGATGAATCGCTGGATCAGTTATCCTCACCATAGGGCAGGTTTATGCACGTGTCTTGTCAAAGTTGGAGGGTGAGATGCAAGGGTGCCCAGAGGGTTTATGTTCTGTTGCTGGCAAAAAAAGCCCAGCAAAATCGCCGGGCTTTGGCTGTTTTGAACTGTATTGCAGTGGGATTAGTAGCCGCGCGTGAGATCCTGTGTGATCGTGAGAGGCTTGTTTTCCAGCTTATACCGGTAGACCTGAAGGTTTTCCGTGATGCGCTGCACGTAGTTCCTCGTTTCCCCGTAAGGGATTGATTCAACCCAATCTATTGGATCTATTTTTGGATCTCGCGGGTCACCAAAGCGCTCAATCCACTCCTTCACTTTGTTTTCACCAGCGTTGTACGCGGCGAAGGTGAGGATGTAGGAGCCACCGAACTCGTCCACCAGCTCTCCCAAAAAGGCTGCGCCGAGTGTGGCGTTGTAGGCTGGGTCAGATGTCAGGCGGGACTTCTTGTAGGAGACCCCCAGATTGCGAGCCGTGTCGCGAGCTGTCCCCGGCATGAGTTGGAGTAATCCCAATGCACCTGCGCTGCTGCGCGCTTTTGGGTTAAATGAGCTCTCTTGTCGAGCAATCGCGTAAACGACTGGTTTTTCTACACCTTTTGTGATGCGTGTTTTGCGCGGAATTGCGTTGGTCGGGTAAGCGAGCGGTGCCGCTTCGACACGTTCTGCCTGCGCCAGACGACCAACCATTGTCGCCCATTGATAGACGCCGCGAGATTCTGCCAGCTCAGTCAGAAGTCTGATTTGACCGTTTGTTGGCAGTGTCCGGGCCAGGTGCGTATAAAACAACAGTGTATCATTGTGCAGTCCGGCTTCATCCATTCGCTTTATTGCTTGTACAAGCTCGTTCTGGTTGAAGGCGGTTCGGTCTGCTGTTGTCACATCCGGAAGGGATGCCAGTGGCATTTGGTTGATGCCGAGCTTGGCGAGTGCCAGTTGTCCATAATATGCTGTTTGGAAAGCGCCTGCCTGTTTATAGTAGTCAACGGCGCCGTCTGTATCTTTCAAAGCTTCGCGGGTGCGGCCCAGCCAATAGTAGGCGCGGGACAGCGTTTGTGCTGTTTTTCCGAGTTTGGCAATACGTTTGAAATGGGGCTCAGCCAGGCGCGGGTCACCCACATAGCGCAGGGCAAACCAGCCGGCATGGAACTCGGCCTCGACGATCATGCCCGGAGATTCCGCTGCGTGGTGGGCTGCTATATTGTAGGCGAGGCGCGGCTTGCCAGCCTCTATCATCTCGCGGGAAATGTCACGGCGTTGCTTCCACCAGCTGTCACCATTGAGCAAGGCGGCCGGATCAGTTGGAGCTGCTTCCATCAGCTTTGCTGCGGTGTCGTAATCCCCTTGTAAGCGATAGTGCTGGATGAGCGCGAACTGGTAATTGCTGTCAGATTTCATAGAGCGTGGAACGCTCTTTAGCTTGCTGAGCGCATTGCCGTTTTTACGGATGCTCGCTATGCGGGCTTTGATGTATGTTTGTTCGTCTTTTGACAGTTCGGAAAGCAGGCGTTCTGCTGCGCGTGCTCTGTCACGATACAGGAGCATTTCTGCTCTGAGACGATGATCTTTTTGTCGTAGGAGACTGCCAAAAGCAGAGCGAATTGCTGCTTCTTCGGGAGCTTCGAAGACGGTTTTTTGCCAGAGTGGGCGAATGAGTTTGGCAGCTTCTGTCTTGTTGCCTTTGGCTAAGTGCGCTTTGGCAAGGACAAGTTTGCCGTCCTTTGTTTCCGGGACGGTGGAACCGAATGCTACAATGATCTGAGCGGGTGTCAGGTTGGATGCGGCGAGGGCGGCTTCTCCACGAGCACGTACGACTTTTGCTGTTGGCCAGTGTGGTGCGCTGGCTGCAAACTGGGCGATATGGGTGACCGGTGTCTTTGGGCCGCCCCGAAGCATAATGAACCAATCCGCGACGCGACGATCGAGGTTATCTGGCAAAGCATTTCGAGCGCGCAGCGCTTCGTTCAGCCGTCCGGATTTAACGTGCTGGAGAACGGTTTTAAGTGGTTCAACCGATCCTGTTGCTTGAGCTGTGCTCAATCCCTGTGGATAAGAACTTGTCAGCGCAGCAGTTGCTTCGAGTGCATTTTGCGGGCTGGAAGGGCGGGTCGAAATTGCAGTTCGCCCATTGCTGACAGGTGCTGCGGGTGCATAGCTGGACAGCTGAGAGTTCTGTGTTCCGCCTGTGCTGCCCCTGCCAATCACTGGTGGTTTGGAGCGTGGCGTGGCGGCAAGCGATCTGCTTTGAACAGCAGCATGCTGCGTGCTCAAGGCGATAGTGCGCACAACCTTTGCAGGGTTTGGAGCTGGAATAACGCTGTGATTTAAAGAGGATACAGCGGAAAATGCCGATGCGGAAACAGTCGTGGCAATGGCAAATGCACTCACACGTGTCGATACTAGAAGAAACTCACGGATACGCATAGTACTCGTCGGCCCGTCTCACCTGAGTGTTGTTTATCCGGCAAAAACGCACCGGACGGTTTAATTCCCAAAAAGTCCCTCATTCTGCTTGCCACAAACAGGGTAAATATCTGTTTAATGTTTCACTCAGGGGACCATAATACTTACAGTCGAAACTGGCCTAAATATGAGCACAAAAAAATTCCCGAATCTTATAAGAGAAGGTCTTGGTGATGTTGCCGAGATAGGCTAGATCACATTATTGTATGCCACCCCTTTGAGGGCACTGGCAAATTTTGCT
This sequence comes from Pseudovibrio sp. Ad5, assembly GCF_001623095.1. Lineage (NCBI taxonomy): Bacteria > Pseudomonadati > Pseudomonadota > Alphaproteobacteria > Hyphomicrobiales > Stappiaceae > Pseudovibrio > Pseudovibrio sp. Ad5. Next base: position 41,603 of record NZ_LMCH01000011.1, read on the forward strand.
CTGTATATATGTAATCCAACGAGGAACCTGAGATGTTTAGAGGATCAATTCCAGCACTTGTCACACCTTTCAAGGATGGCAAAGTGGATGAGAAGGCCTTCCAGGAATTCGTGGATTGGCAGATAAAACAGGGCTCCCACGGGCTTGTGCCTGTGGGAACAACCGGAGAAAGCCCAACTCTTTCCTTTGCTGAGCACAAGCGTGTCGTGCAGATGGCAGTTGAGGTTTCTGCTGGCCGCGTCCCTGTTATGGCAGGTGCTGGCTCCAACAATCCGGTTGAAGCAATCGAATTTGCGCAGCACGCTCAGGAAGTGGGGGCAGATGCGATTTTGTCCGTTACGCCATATTACAACAAGCCTAATCAGGCTGGTTTGAAGGGCCACTTTAAGGCGATTGCTGCTTCTGTAGATCTTCCGATCTACATCTACAACATTCCGGGCCGTTCCATCATTGATATGGAAAGCCAGACGATGGCTGATCTGTTTCATGAAGTGGACAACATTGTCGGTGTAAAAGATGCGACGGCAAACCTTGCGCGCGCTTCTGAGCAACGCCATTTATGTGGTCATGACTTCATTCAGCTTTCTGGTGAAGATATCACTGCACTTGGCTTTAATGCTCATGGTGGTCAGGGCTGTATTTCTGTGACAGCAAACATTGCGCCTGCGCTGTGTTCTCAGTTTCAGGAAGCTTGCCTTGCAGGCGACTTTGTAACTGCGCTTTCCATTCAGGATCGTCTTGCACCGCTGCACCAGGCCCTGTTCATTGAGCCAAATCCAGCTGGGCCAAAGTATGCTTTGTCTCTGCTTGGCAAAATGGAAAACGAGTTGCGCCTGCCTTTGGTCACAGTAAGTGAAGAAACTCAGGAAAGCATTCGTAAGGCTATGGTTCATGCAGGCCTGATCAATTAAACTATTGCTCCGCGCACCTAATATGAGTGTGCGCGGAGACATTTATTGAATGAAATAAGGAAAAGAAATGGCTGCCAAAAAAGGTGGCGTTCCCGGGCGCAAGGTTGTTGCGGATAACCGGAAGGCCCGTTTTAACTACGAAATTGAAGATGTGTTTGAGGCTGGTATTGAGCTGAGGGGCACTGAAGTAAAGTCTCTTCGCCAAGGCAAAAGCAATATTGCTGAAAGCTATGCTGCTGAATATCGGGGGGAGATGATGGTCTACAACGTCTACATCCCTGAATATACGCAGGGTAACCGCTTTAACCATGAACCTCGCCGTCCTCGAAAACTGCTGATGCATCGCCGCGAGTTGAACAAGCTGTTTGCTGCCGTTCAAAAAGAAGGCAAGACCATCGTGCCCCTGAAGATCTACTTTAATGAAGATGGGCGGGCAAAGATGGAAGTCGCTTTGGGCCGTGGTAAAAAAGCTCACGATAAGCGCCAGACCGAAAAAACACGCGACTGGAACCGCGAAAAGCAACGCTTGCTTAAGAACGGCTAGAGCATCTCACATCGCTGGTGATGCTCCAGCTTTTTGCCTTACGCTTATCTTAACCTGAAAATCGATTGCGCCTTTAAAAGGCTAGCCAGAGACACGTTGTTTGATCAGGAGTTTTGAATGAAAGTCGTTGTTGCCTCTCAAAATCCGGTCAAGGTGAATGCGACGCTTGAGGCGTTCAGGGCTCAGTTTCCGGCTGATGACATTGAGCTGGTTTCTGCAAGTGTTCCTTCTGGTGTTTCTGATCAGCCAATGAGTGATGAGGAAACGCGTCAAGGTGCTGTGGTGCGTGCTGAGAACGCTTTGGAAGCGCAAGCTGATGCGGACTTTGGTGTGGGGCTGGAAGGCGGTATCTGTGAGTTGCACGGAATTGCCTACACGTTTGCGTGGATGGTGGTGATTTCGCGCGAAGGGCAGATTTCTGCCAGCCGTTCCATGCTGCTGCCGCTACCAGAGAAAGTCATGCAGTTGGTGCGCTCAGGAATGGAGCTTGGGCACGCTATTGATGAGATTTATGGCACTGATAACATCAAGCAAAAGGCTGGTGCAGTTGGGTTGCTGACCGGTGGTCGTCTAACGCGGACTTCGACCTATGTAGATACTCTCTTTTGTGCGCTGCTGCCGTTCAGATCTCCAGCATTTAGAGATGCTTAGCAGGTGTTGCTGAGAGTTTGAATCTGGAGCTTCATAATCTGATTCAAGTTCGCTTGTATGACTTTGAGAGGGTGTTTGGGTTACACCTTGCAGCGATCCCATTGTTTTAGGTAGGTTTCCCATCTGGCGGTGGCGTTGCGGTCTTTTCGTTTAACTGTCGCTGCATCTTTGGAGTTGTATCCCATAATGTAGTTTGGTTCATAAGTGGGGGGACCTGCTGCGACTATTGCTTGGCACATCTCAGTTCCATGCTCGTCCCATACTTTTTTCATGCTCAGTTTGGTGGCTTTGTATTTTTCTTCACCATAGTACATGGCAAGCGGCAGCTCTAAGTAGTGGGCAGAAGTAAGGCCTCTTGGATCATGATGCAGATCAGCTTTCTGGCTGATACGTGTTGCATCGAAGCGGGCTCTTGTGATTGCAAAGGCCATTAGCTCAGCGGCGTGTTTTTCCTCCCCTTCATTAAGGCAGGAAAGAACCCCACTCATAAGCTTTCCAGGCGGGATAGTTGTGGAGGTATTGGAAATTGTGATGCAGCCGGGGCCACTGGCCATCCACTCTTTAAAGTCGGGGTGCAAGGACAATTCTGAACGATTACCCTGGGAACTTGGTTCTGCCTTTTTTGTCGCTGGCGCGATTACGGCCTCTGATTTTGGCTTTTCAGGCGTCTCAGCACAGGCACTAATAAGAAGCAGACTGGCAATAACAATCACAGGATTTCGCAAAGTCCTCTCCATCTGCTGAGAGGGCTTTGCGCATTGCTTCGCAGCCCTCTTATGTTGAACTTCCATCGAATTTGTTGGTTCTCGGGAAGCCGTTTGGTGGTAGGCGTCCGGCTTGACCGCGGTCGCCGCGCCAGTCTTGCATTTCTTCCAGAGTGCGCTTGAAGGTGCGACCAGATGCATCTGTCCATGTCAGGCCTTCTTCTGAGCTGAAGGTTTTGATATCGGAGATGCCGCCATCTCTGTAGCGCTGCAGGCGCACACCTCGACCGCGCGTCATGACTGCGATTTGCGCAAGCGGGAAGGTGAGGAGTTTTCTGTTGTGGCCAATGACCGCGACATAGTCTCCCATAGCCGGCACGCACAGGACAGCCTTTGCCGGGGCTGTCACGTTGAGTACCTGTTTCCCTTTGCGGGTGTTGGCGATCACATCCTTTTCCTGAACTACAAAACCATATGCTCCATCGGTGCACATGAGGAGTTTGCGCTCAGGGTCATGTACGAAGGCGCTGATGATTTCTTGCGTCTCATCCATATCCAGCATCAGGCGGATTGGTTCACCGTGGCCGCGGCCGCCCGGCAGCTTATCTGCGCCGAGGGTATAGAATTTACCACCGCTGGTGAAGATCAGGATCTTGCTGGTGGTTTCTGCATGGATAGACAGGTGTAGCTGATCGCCTTGCTTGAAGGTGAGAGTGCTCACGTCCTGTACATGGCCCTTAAGCGTTCTGATCCAGCCTTTTTCTGAGATAACAACCGTGATCGGTTCTTTCTCAATCATGGCTTGGTGGATCTCTTCCAGATCGTGGTCCGTTGCGGTGCTGAAGTCTGTTCTGCGCTTGCCGATTTCTGTCTCAGGGCCATAGGCCTTGCCGATCTCGCCGACTTGCTTGGAAACGCGGTTCCACTGTTTCTTGTCGGAGGCGAGGAGAGCTTCCAGACCTGATTTTTCTTTAGAGAGTTTGTCGTGTTCTTTCCTGATCTCGAACTCTTCGAGCTTGCGCAAGGAGCGCAGGCGCATGTTCAAGATGGCTTCTGCCTGAACGTCTGTCAGCTCAAACGCGCGAATGAGAGACGCCTTGGCATCATCTTCTTCGCGGATGATGCGGATGACTTCATCAATGTTCAGGTAGGCAATGAGGTAGCCTTCCAGAACTTCCAGACGGTGGTTGATCTGGTCAAGCCTGTGATTGGAGCGTCGGACCAGGACCTCTTTCTGGTGCTCGAGCCACTCCTGCAGGACTTCCTTCAGGTTCATGACCTTTGGCACAACGCCTTTGGACAGAACGTTCATGTTCAGCGAGAATCTGTTTTCCAGATCCGTCAGCTTGAACAGGGAGGCCATGAGGAGTTCAGGGTCAACGTTTTTGTTGCGTGGCACCAGAACCACGCGCACGTCTTCAGCGGACTCATCGCGAACATCATCCAGCAATGGCAGTTTGCGTGCCATGAGGAGTTCTGCGATTTTCTCGATCAGACGGGACTTCTGAACGACGTATGGAATCTCTGTAACAACGATGTTGTAGGTGCCGCGTTGTCCTTCCTCTTTGTGCCATTTCGCACGTGTTCGGAAGCTGCCGCGGCCAGTCTTGTAGGCTTCCACTATGGAGCCCTGATCGTTGACAATGGTGCCGCCGGTTGGGAAATCCGGGCCCTTGATGTGCTCAAGAAGCTCTTCGATTTCCGCATCCGGTTTGGAAATCAGAAGCTGGCAGGCGTTGCAGAGTTCATAGGCATTGTGCGGGGGTATGGATGTTGCCATGCCCACTGCGATGCCTGTGGAGCCGTTTGCCAGAAGGTTCGGGAAGCTGCCGGGAAGAACGACTGGTTCGGAATCCAGACCGTCGTAAGTTTCACGGAAGTCGACAGCGTTCTCGTTGAGGCCATCCAGAATGCGGGTGGCCACGTCGGTCATGCGGGCTTCTGTGTAACGCATCGCAGCAGCGCTATCGCCGTCGATGTTACCGAAGTTGCCTTGACCATCCACCATCGGGTAGCGAACGGAGAAATCCTGTGCGAGACGGACAAGGGCGTCGTAGATGGCGGCGTCACCGTGCGGGTGATATTTACCCATGACGTCACCGACAACACGCGCGCACTTTTTAAAGCCCTGATTTGGATCGAGCTTTAAAAGGCGCATGCCATACAAAATCCGTCGGTGCACCGGCTTCAGGCCATCGCGTACATCTGGCAGTGCGCGATGCATGATGGTTGTCAGAGCGTAGCTGAGGTAGCGCTCTTCCAGTGCATCTTTAAGATTGATTGTTTCCGGGCCATCATGGCCGATCACTTCCTGTCCCATGACACTTGGTTATCGTTCTTGGCTTGTTCTGTCCATGCTAACGCACCGTTCTACCTATGAAATCCTCAGAAAACAGCGCTTTTTCAAGGTTTAATCCTGTGTAGTGGGCATGCGTTTTGCGACTCACTGCGGTGATTACTTAGAGCACGTCACGTTCATTGGCATTCACGCATCATGCTCGATCATTTTTGATGGAGCGAATTCTCGCCAATCGACCGCAACTAGCAGAGGCAACAGGTGGTTTCGATTATTACTCAGATTTGCAGCGGTGGTTTAAGCCGACCTGATTTTTGCTCGGCTATCCTAGAGCGTGCACATGGCAGGATGTTGTCGCTGTTTGGGAGATAACATGTTGAATGACTGGAGGTTATAGTGAGGAAGCAAAGCTTGGCGTTGAAAGGTCTTATGGCGGTGTTTGGAGTCGTGGCAATCACGGCTTGTAGCCATGCTGCGGATCATGGGAGAACAGCTCAGGGTGCATCTGATCAGCAAGCGCCATCTTTGGAAGGCACAGGGCAGGGCACGGTCATTGAAGCGCCCGGTGTGCTTCGCAGCTGGTATCAGCCTCCACCAGAGGATCAGCACCCTTATGTGCCGCCGCCCAAGAAACGTTACATCCCGCTGGGAGGAGATAGTACTGGTCCGGTGATTGTTTTGCCGGGTGGGAATGGGCCGCAATCTGATTGATAGGCTTGGTGTGGCTTCGTTTCAGTCGGGCAGGTCTGCGAAGTCTTTTTTGAGCGCGGTTACATAATTGTCTCGCGCAGGAGGCCATGCAATGCTGCGCGGCTCATAGATGTATTTGAACAGGAAATAGCCGGTGAGTGAGAACCCTGCTTCCATATCCCCCTTCGAGATTTGAATGTTTTGGGAGAGCCGTGACTCGGGCGCTTTAAGGAACTCTGGCAGTGTGAGGAGCTTGGTAGCGTAAGGTTGTCCGGCTGTTTTGCAAACCGCTCGGCCTGATTTAGGTGAAACCCAGATCAACTCGTCAGTGACGCCAGTGGCTGCGCATTCTGAGAGGTCCAGACCGAAGCCGAGCTCATTGAGCAGTTCCAGCTCAAAGCGGAGCACGAGGGCTGCACCAATTCGAGGGTCTTCCAGATGATCGAGAATGACGTCCAGCGCGTGAAACAGGTTGGGATGTGGATCGCGCTCGGGAAGAAGGCGGACTTGCGCACACAGGCTTTGCAGGCCGTGAATGGCTCTCGCAGTTTGCATGAGGTGGGCGGCGCGTAATTGCAGGGGCTCAACTGTGAAAAAGCCCAGATGTTCATCCAGCCTCGCGCGCCAAGTGAGATTGAGATGATTGCCCAGTTGCAGGGCAGGTTGCTGGCGACGTGATCTGCCGCCGCGCACCAAGCCCAGGCAGCGGCCTTTGTCCGGTGTCAGAACTTCAAGCAGGATGTTGTTCTCACCCTGCTTGCGCGTTCCAATGACGATGCCTTCTGCCTGCCACTGCATAATTGTGCTCATTAAGCGCAGCGTATCCTTGTCCGAAAACCGGATCCGCTTTTCGGGGATACGCTAGTGTGGGAAGTCCAATCCCATGTTGCGATAGCGTTCTGGATCATCGGACCAGTTTTCACGCACTTTCACAAACACAAAGAGATGGATTGTGGTCTCAAAGGCTTCTGTGAGCTCTTCACGTGCAGCTTTTGAGATCGCTTTGATGGTCTGACCGTTCTTGCCCAGCACAATTGACTTTTGACTGTCGCGTTCAACGAAGATTGTCTGCTCGATACGGATGGAGCCATCTTTCTTATCTTCCCACTTATCGGTCTCGACAGTGGAGATGTAAGGCAGCTCTTCATGAAGGCGCAGGTAAAGTTTCTCGCGGGTGATCTCAGCGGCCAACATACGCAGTGGGATGTCAGAGGCCTGGTCTTCCGGATAAAGCCATGGGCCTTTTGGCATCTGATCAGAGAAGTACTTCAGGATGTCCTTTGTACCGGAACCATTGATAGCAGAGACCATGAAGGTCTGATCAAACTTAGTGTACTCGTTGGCTTTTGCCGCAAGTGCCAGAAGCTGGTCGCGCTTGGTGATGTCGATCTTGTTGAGGATCAGAACTTTCGGGAGTTTGATGTGCTCCAATTCGTTCAAAATACGCTCTACAGATTCATTGATGCCTTTCTTGGCGTCAATGAGAACGGCAACGACATCAGCGTCTTTCGCGCCGCCCCATGCAGTGTCGACCATGGCACGGTCAAGACGGCGTTTCGGGCGGAAGATGCCCGGTGTGTCAACGAAGATAACCTGGCTGTCGTCTTCAATCGCAACACCGCGAACGATTGCGCGTGTTGTCTGCACCTTGTGGGTGACGATTGAAACCTTCGTGCCAACCAACTGGTTCAGCAGCGTCGACTTGCCCGCATTTGGCGCACCAATCAACGCGACAAAGCCAGCGCGTGTGTTTTCGTTGAGTTTGCCGAGGTTGAAGTTCATACCCTCTGGCAGGTCATTGTTGTTGTTTTCGTCGTTCATTTAAGACCTATTCGCTCCACACGCCTTCGCGGCGCAGGATGTTCTCGGCAGCGGACTGTTCTGCAATGCGCTTTGAGCTTCCGACGGCTTCGCCGGGACCAACGCCTTCCACATTCACGCGGATCTTGAAGATCGGGGCATGGTCTGGGCCGCTGCGAGAGACTGTTTCGTATAACGGAGTAGGGCGTCCTTTGGACTGTGCCCACTCCTGAAGAGTTGTTTTGGCGTCTCGCAATGGACCTGTGTAAGATACCATTCTTACAGCAAAATAGCGTTTGATGAAGCTCTCGGCTTCGTCAAATCCGCTATCAAGGTAAATTGCTGCAATCAGGCTCTCGCACATGTCTGCAAGAATTGCTGTTTTAGATCGTCCACCAGTATGTGCTTCAGCTTCGCCGACGCGCATATGCTGGCCAATGTCGATGACCTTGGAAACTTCAGCGCATGTCTCGCGCTTTACAAGTTGGTTCAGGCGCCGAGCAAGTTCCCCTTCATCTGCTTTAGGGAAATTTTCTTCCAGCATCGTCGCAATTGCAAGGCCGAGCACTCGATCGCCCAAAAACTCAAGGCGCTGGTAGCTCTGCAGGGAAGCCTTTGCAACCGGAAGGGCACTGGCATGTGTCAAAGCACGAACAAGGAGTTCCTTGTTCGTGAACTTGTAGCCGATGCGCTCTTCCAGAGCTGCGTCTGATACCGGTCTTTTTCTTCTGCTCATAATTCCGGCTAATTCCTTCAAAGACTGCTTTGCAGACTTTCTGAAGCAGTTTGTGTCACTAACTGTATCACTCAAACTGCTTCAAGTGTGGTTGGGCGTAGTTTTTTCCGTAAACCGGAGGCCGTTGCAGGCGCTACGCTTTAGAGTACGTCGCCAAGGCGATCCCAGCGAACGGTCCAAGGCCATTTCCAGAACATCCATGCAGGCTGGTCGTCTTCAATGGAGAAGAAGATGATTTCAGCGCGTCCGATAAAGTTCTCGAATGGGACGTAGCCCACTTCGGAAAGAACGCGGCTGTCCTGCGAATTATCCCGGTTGTCGCCCATCATGAAATAGCGATCTGCTGGTACGTGATAGACGGGTGTGTTGTCCAGAGAGCCATTGGTCGTGATATCAAGGGTCTGGTAGCTTATGCCATTTGGCAGTGTTTCGATATAACGCGGGATCTTGTGAATGTTCCCATAAGCGTCTTTTTCGATGTAATCGTCAATGCGCTTGCGCTCAACAGCATTGCCATTGATGTGCAAAATGCCATTGATCATCTGAATTTCATCGCCAGGCAAGCCAACCACACGCTTAATATAATCGGTGGAATTGTCTTTTGGCAGTTTGAAAACGGCAATGTCGCCGCGCTCTGGAGGGGAACTCCAGACACGTCCGTCAAATGGTGCCAGTCCAAATGGGAAGGAGTACTTTGAGTAGCCATAGCTGTACTTAGAGACAAACAGGTAGTCGCCAATCAGCAAAGTATCTTTCATGGAGCCCGAAGGAATAAAAAATGGCTGAAAAAGAAATGTTCTAACAACCAGAGCGAGTAGCAGAGCTTGAGCGATGACCTTAATGGTCTCATATACGCCGCCTTCCTGCTCCTTTTCTTTGGATTGGCTCATGTTCATCCTTCGTGGTAAGAGAATACTCGCTTGGCCCGATGCCCATCACTTAATTAGTGCGAGTCAGTCTCCTGACAATAATATTCACATAGGTGGATCTCTTAGCGGTTCAAGGCCACTTCTGCAATCCAGTTCATTTACGTTTTCACGGCTCTAGACCCGGCCAGTCCTCTGGCCATGCCGAAATAACGACAAATGCCTGTGCCAGCGGGTAATCATCCGTAATTGTAAGGTCAATTCGTGGCACAAAGCCTTTTGGCACAAGTTTATCCAGTCTTTCTTTCGCGCCGCCGGACAGTTGCAGGGTCGGTTTGCCGCTCGGCAGGTTTACGACACCCATCTCTTTCCAGGCAACGCCCATTGAAAGACCTGTGCCCAAGGCCTTGGAACAGGCTTCTTTGGCGGCAAAACGTTTCGCATAGGTTGCAGCCTTGTTGGCACGACTTTCTGCTTTTGCCCGCTCAACATCTGTGAAGACGCGTTTTGTAAAGCGATCAGGAAAACGGGAGAGTGTTTTCTCTATTCTTCGAATGTCGCTCAGGTCACTGCCAATGCCAATAATCATCTCTGCCTCGTTGTGTGACGGATATATTGGCGCGTGAGCGCGAAACTCACAAGCCTTCTGAATAAGTTGTTGTGGTGCAAATCTTTTCAAGGAAACAACTCGTGTTTCCTGCTGGTCCGCTCAGTGTTGGAGTGCCGGTCCGGCGATCCCGTTTATTTTTCCTGAGCGACATTTTTGCTTTTTTTTGCCAGCTTTCTTTTTAAGCGAAAACGATGTGCTCTGGCTTTCTGGTAAGTAGAAACCGAGCCCAGAACAATAAAATAGAAAAAGACACCAGCGGCCAGACCGAGCGGGATTGAGCCAATCAACATAGGTTTTAAGATTGGCCAGATTGAATCCAGCGATTGAGACAGCATGGAATGATCCAGCTTGCCACCTAAATCCGGAAGGGGCTTGTCTTCCAGATCCATAATATAGAGACCGACCTTGTAGGTGCTGGCCCAGATAAACGGGAAGGTGAGTGGATTGCCTACGGCTGTGCCTAATGCCGCGGCAAGCATGTTGCCGCGCAGAATATAGGCCAAGACAAAGCTGAGAATAAAATGAAAACCGAGGAATGGCGTGAAAGAAGCAGCGGCGCCTGCGGCAAAGCCTGCTGCAATCTTTCTTGGGCTGGCTGAAAGGCGGAGAACCCGTTTTGTTAAGTACCTGAAAGAGCGAGACCAACTGTGACGCGGCCAAACAGCCACGCGGATACGTTCTATTCTTGTTGGTTTATCCCGCCGTTTAAAAATCATTTCGGTTCAAGTACTTTGCTTATTTTCAATCGCGCCAGTTAAACGGCTCGATTGGGGTTGTTTCTATAGCCGGTATCTCAGCGAGTTCTTTTGGTACATTCTCGGCTGCATACACCGGTCGTTTTAAAGGAGCAAGAGATATTAGCGGTACTCCTAAGTCCGTATCGTCAAGACTCCTGTCGATAAAACAACCAATACCTACGGTGTTAATGCTCAGTGACTGCAGCGCTTCAATTGTGGAAAGGCATAGGTGACCTGTTCCTACAACATCCTGAACTATAAATACATTTGACTTTGGAGGGATGGTTGCCGGTCCGGTGGTGAGGTAGCCGCCTTCGCGGCGAAGCCAGAGGGCACTCTTCTGCATGATTCTTGCAGTTTGCAGTGCGACGATCAAGCCACCTAAGCTGGGGGCAACGAAATGGGAGAAGTTGAGGAGTTGGTGAGCGGCAATTTTTTTCACCAGTTCGGAGGCGAGGGTTTCAACCTTATCCGGGTATTCCAGCAGCTTTTGTCGTTGCAGGTAAGCTGAGCCGTGCCAGCCTGAAGGAAGGATGAAGTGACCTTCCTTCAGGGCTTTTGTTTCTCTGAAAACGTCCAGGACTGCATTGGGCCCCATGGGTTTTCCTCTTGTTTTCAGCAGCTAGCCGTTCACCCTTTGCGCTTCTGAAACGTTGGGTTTGGCACGCAGCTGGTTCAGGATCAGATTCAGGTGCTTCAAATCCCATACCTCAAGATCAATTAGCATCTCGTGAAAATCGGAGGCTTTGCGGATCATTTTGATATTATCAATGTTACCGCGGTGATCGCCGATGACCTTAGTGATTGCTGCCAGTGAGCCGGGTTCGTTGACCGCGAATACGCTGATCTGTGCCGGGAAACGCTCCGGTGCATTGGGGTCGATGTCCCAGCGCACGTCGAGCCAACGCTCAGGCTGATCGTCGAATTCCTTCAGATCCGGTGACTGGATCGGGTAGATGGTGATACCAACGCCGGGTGTCAGGATGCCGACGATGCGGTCTCCTGGTACTGCGCCGCCACTTGGGGCAAAGCGCACAGGGAGTGAGCCGGAGACGCTGGTGCGGATCGGCAGAGAGCCGTTCTTGGAACTCTCCTGAGATCCTTCCGGAATCTTGAACTTGACCGAGCTGCCTTTGTCCAGATCGAACCAGCCCTCTGAGGCTGAGCCTGCTGCGGGTGGTGCACTTGGGTTGCGGTCAGCTGTTTGTGCTGGTGCGTAGTCTGGATATGCAACTTCCAAAATTGCGCTTGCTTGTACATCTCCGCGACCCACGGCGACGAGCAAGTCGAGCGTGGTTTCCATGGTGAACTTCTTGATGTGTGCTTCAAGAGCTGCTTCGTCGAAGTCCTTACCTGCATGGGAGAAGGCACGTTCAAGGATGTGCTTGCCAAGTCCGCCATATTGCTGGCGTGCGGAAGCTTTGGTTGCCTTGCGAATTGCAGAGCGTGCCTTGCCTGTGACAGCAATGTTTTCCCAGGCCGGAGGAGGGGTCTGTGCTTGTGAGCGGACGACGTCAACTTCATCGCCGTTGGTCAGTTCAGTGACCAGCGAAGAGATGCGTCCGTTGATTTTACAGCCCACGCAGGTGTTGCCGATATCCGTGTGAACGGCGTAGGCGAAATCGATTGGGGTTGCTCCGCGTGGCAGTGCGATCAAGCGGCCTTTTGGTGTGAAGCAGAAGACCTGGTCGTGGAAGAGTTCAAGCTTGGTGTGCTCGAGAAATTCTTCCGGGGATTCCCCTTGCGCTAGCAGGTCAATGGTGCCGCGCAGCCAGCCATAGGCGCGGGATTCAGCCGTCATGGACTGAATGTTGCGGCCACCGGTGACGCCGTCTTTGTAGAGCGCGTGTGCTGCGATGCCGTTTTCAGCGATGCGGTGCATGGCTTGGGTGCGGATCTGCAGCTCTACACGCTGACGCTTCGGTCCAACCACGGTTGTGTGTATGGAGCGATAGTCGTTCTGCTTTGGCGTCGAGATGTAATCTTTGAAGCGGCCCGGTACACATGGCCAAGCCGTATGGATTACGCCCAGTACACGGTAGCAGTCTTCTGGTGTTGGCACGATTGCGCGAAAGCCGTAGATATCGGAGAGCTGTTCGAAGCCGAGAGACTTTTCTTCCATCTTACGAAAGATGGAGTAGGCGCGCTTTTCGCGTCCACTGATCTTGGCTGTGATGCCTTGTTCGGCGAGGCGCTGCGTCAGGTCCTCTTCAATGTCCGTGATCAGGCTTTCGTTCTTGCCGTGCAGAGTTGCCAGGCGTTCACGAATGGTATCGCGGGCATCGGGATAGAGTGTCTCGAAAGAGATGTCTTCCAGCTCATCGCGAATGTCCTGCATACCCATGCGGCCAGCAAGAGGCGCATAGATTTCCATGGTTTCTTCAGCTATGCGGAGGCGTTTGTCTTCGCGCATGTGGTGAAGTGTGCGCATGTTGTGCAGGCGATCAGCCAGCTTCACGAGGAGGACGCGGACATCATCAGCAATCGCAAGCAGGAGCTTGCGGAAGTTCTCGGCCTGTTTTGCTTTTCTGGAAACCAGATCCAGGCGCTGGATCTTAGTAAGCCCCTCTACGAGCTTGCCGATCTCTTCGCCAAACATGCGATCAATCTCGGCACGCGTGGCATCGGTGTCCTCAATGGTGTCGTGAAGAAGAGCGACAGCAATGGTTGCGTCGTCAAGCTTCAGATCCGTGAGGATTGCAGCAACTTCAAGAGGGTGGGAAATATAAGGATCCCCAGAGGCGCGGGTCTGGGTACCATGCTTTTGCATGGCATAAACATATGCCTTGTTGAGCAGTGCTTCATCCGCATTGGGATTATAGCTGGTTACTTTCTCAACAAGTTCGTATTGACGCATCATTTTCGGGCGGCCGCTTCACTTTAAAAATAAGCTAGGGCCGGACCTGAAAATGCGAGGCGCCGGCCCGGCCGACGCCGACATCTTGCAAAGGGCGATTAGTAGTCGTCGGAACGTTCCGGCGGTACCAAGCCTTCAAGCCCCTTAAGCAGGTCTTCTTCAGTAATACTGTCAAATTCTACTTCTGAATCATCAACGGCATTAATCTGAAGCTGCTGTGGGTCACTTGGAACCATTGGAGCTGTTTCAGCTTCTGGTTCATCAACTTCAACGAACTTCTGTAGTGAGTGAATGAGATCTTCTTTAAGATCTTCAGGGCTCACTGTTTCTTCAGCAATCTCGCGAAGTGCGCAGACCGGATTTTTATCATTGTCGCGGTCGATTGTCAGTGGAGAACCACTTGAAATCATCCGGGCGCGATGGCTGGCAAGTAGAACCAGCTCGAACCGGTTTTCAACCTTGTCGACGCAATCTTCGACGGTCACACGTGCCATTCGATCACTCCATAATATCTGGGAATTCAGAGGCCACTCATAGAATGCTTCTTGTTGCAAGGCAAGAGCCGTTTCTGCATTTTTTGTGCAACTCCTTTACATCTTATTATGTGGGGAGCGTTTTTCCATCTTTCAGCTGCTTAAGATTAGGCCATAGAAAAATTGGGGCTTTAGGTCTATCGCGCATGATTTTAGTTTAAATACTATTGTGAAGAGATGTTTTAGTGTGCAGTGCTGCGTCGGATTAGTTTTTTATTACAGCTTCTTCTGGGGGAATGAATTTTCAAATCTGCAACTCCTGAATGCTATTCAAGATGTGAATTGTACACTGGAATTGGAATAGATGAAAAAAAATAACATAAGAGATTAACCCATTTAGGGACCTAGATTTTCTTGGGATGCACTAGATCCGAAAAAACAAGGAAACCTTGTTTCTATTGGAACCTTTAGTATCTATATCCGGTGGTTTGTTTCTAAGCTAACTTGGATCTATAATATAAACTGGGAATATTTAGTGGGTTCCTGTTAATTTATGCAAGATGACATCTGTAAATTTCATTCATCTTGTTTTAGTTTCTGGCCGGTGAATCGAACCGCATTGGTCCAATATTAACTAGGCCAATGCAATATATATGCTGAGGGGCAAGGTTTTATGTTTGTCCGTAACGAATGCGTATTCGATTTAACGTAGAGTGCAACCGGGTCAATTAGAATGGCATACATTCTAGGCATGTCACGACAGCAAACAGGCATGCCCAGAAAGTGATTGCTTATAACAAGTTACTGACTTACGCGTCTGTGCAGCGGAAAGGCTAAAAATAATATGTTTGATCCCCGCGAAAAGATTGCTTTATTCATTGATGGAGCGAACCTTTATTCGACAGCGAAAGCTATTGGCTTCGATATCGATTACAAGCGTCTCTTGAAAGAATTCCAATCAAAGGGCTACCTGCTACGCGCTTACTATTACACAGCGTTGGTGGAAGAGCAGGAGTATTCCTCCATTCGACCTCTGATCGATTGGCTGGACTACAATGGCTATAAAGTTGTTACCAAACCTGTAAAGGAATTCGTGGATTCTGCAGGACGTCGCAAAATTAAGGGCAATATGGACATCGAGCTGGCTGTAGACGCCATGCAGCTTATTGACCATGTTGACCATATTGTACTGTTCTCTGGTGATGGTGACTTCCGTTCTCTGGTTGAGGCGCTGCAGCGTCGTGGCCGTAAAGTTTCTGTTGTTTCTACACTTCAGACGCAACCTCCAATGATTGCTGATGACCTGCGCCGTCAGGCTGATCACTTCATTGAATTGTCTACGCTGATGCAGCGTGTTGGACGTGACCCAAGTGAACGTCCACCTCGTGTTGAAGAAGAGGATGATGAGATCGGAGATGACGACTACTAAGGTTCGTCACGGTATCGAAAGTTTGCAGAAGCCGGGGAGAGAGTGTGCACTCTGTTCCCGGCTTGTTGCGTATAGGGAGGAGTTGCGCGCGCTTCATCCTGACTGGCACAATGCGCCGGTGCTGGATTTTGGTCCAGTTGATGCCTCTCTTATTGTTGTTGGGTTGGCGCCTGGGCACAAAGGGGGGAACCGTACGGGTATTCCATTCTTTGGTGATTTTTCAGGTGAGATGCTGAATGGTGCGCTGACGGCGAGTGGTTTTGCTGCTTACAAGAATGAGGCGGAGCCTGAGCTCGGGATCGAGCCGATTGATGTGCGCATTACCAATGTGGTGAAGTGCATGCCGCCGAAGAATGCGCCGAAGCCTGCTGAGATCCGGATGTGTCGCGAATTCTTTCTGGATTCTCTGTTGGTTAGTGATACGACGAGGGTTGTTGTGGCTGTGGGGCGGACGGCACATGAAGAGCTGCTCAAAGCCTTTGAGCTGAGGCTTCGTGACTACCCTTTTGCGCATGCTTGTGAAATTCAGCTTACGCCTTCTCTCAGAATGTTTTCCAGCTTCCATTGTTCGCAGTACAACGTAAACACGCGGCGTATTACTGCTGAAGAGTTTACGTCGGTATTCCTGCGCGTTCAGGACTATCTGAAATCTCTTCAGATTTGAGAGGGGGATATCATTTCTGCTTTTCCCAGCCTTGTGCACCAAGGTGCTCTTGTGGCTTGAAGCGTTCTTTGTAAGTCATCTTTGGAGACCCCTGAACCCAGTATCCCAAGTATACGTAGGGCAGACCAAGGTGCTGTGCACGGGCAATGTGTTCCAGAATCATATAGGTGCCGAGGCTTCTGGTGGTCTCGTTATGGTCGAAGAACGAGTAGACCATGGACAGGCCATCGCAAAGGCGATCTGTTAGCGCGACACCAATCAGCGGTCCTTCGCCTTCGCCGGATATGAAGGAGTTTGGGCCTCTGCGCCGGTATTCAATGAGGGCTGTCTCTACGTGTGTATCTTCCACCATCATGGAATAGTCGGTTGGGGACATCTCTGTCATGCCGCCGTTGGTGTGGCGGGCACTTAAGTATTCATGGAACAGATCGTATTGCTCTGTTGATGGGCCGGGTGGAAGTTCTGTTCCTATCAGATCCTGATTGTCTTTCCAGACACGCTTCAAAGACTTCGTCCATTGAAACTCTTGTGCGCAGACGCGGATTGAAACGCAGGCGCGGCAGTCTTCGCAGGCTGGACGATAGGCGATGTTTTGCGAGCGACGGAAGCCGCCTTGTGTGAGGACGTCATTGAGCGCAGGAGCATTGGGCCCGACAAGATGCGTGAAGACTTTACGTTCTTTACGATCTGGCAGGTAGGGGCAATCCGTAGGGGCAGTCAGATAAAACTGCGGGTTATCATAGGCTTGCCGTGTCACCTAGAGTGTCCCTTTCTCTTATTTATCCTCTTTTCGCCTTACAGATTATAATAGTAAGGAGCGACAATTGAGAAGGTCAACCATATGATTATGGCAAGAGGTGTGCCGGCGAAGAGAAAATCTGAGAAACGGTAGTGACCTGGGCCCATTACGATGAGGTTTGTCTGATAGCCGATTGGTGTTGCAAATGAACAGTTTGCTGCAAAAATCAGGCAGACGATGAAGGGTTCTACGGGCACGCCTGTCCTGTGTGCCATCTCGATTGCGATGGGCGTGAAGAGCACCGCTGTAGCGTTGTTGCTTAGTAAGTTGGTTAAAACCGCAACAACGGCAAAGAGAAGCGAGAGGACAAAGGCTGGAGATCTGCCGTCAGCAATGTTGAGCAATGTCTGTGCAATGGCATTATCACCCCCCGTCGCTTCCAGAGCGAGGGAGGCGGCAATGGAGGCGCCGATCAGCATGAATATTCGGCTGTCGATCGTGCGGAGTGTCTGGCGGATGTTGAGGCAACCGCACATGATCATGGCGAGGGTTGCTGCGATTGATGCCACCACAATTGGCACGACACCAGACACTGCTAAGGTGATCATGGCGACGAAGATTGCCAATGCGCGACGGGCATATTGTCGTTGTGGCAGTTCGGTTGCTGACCAGTCCATGAGCAGAACATCGCGGTTTCCGCGCAGGCGGTTAATCTCTTCCCGGTTACCGGCAATCAGCAAAACGTCCCCAGATTCCATACGGATATCGGTCATTGGCATGCGTGGCATGCGGCTGCGACGCTGTAATCCGGTGACAACACAGCCGGTGTCGGCGTGGAAACTTGTCATGGAGAGCGTGCGGCGAGCCCACGAGACCGTACTCGCAATAACTGCTTCTGCAAGAGTGAGCGTGCCGGATGGAGAGGCGTGTTCTGCTTCGCTGGTCGGGCTCTCGTTTGCATCTGCCGGAAGGAGTGGGTGGCGTTGGCTAATAGCGCGGGTGAGGGTGTCACGAGTTGCGGCAACAATTACTGTATCGCCGGGCTGCAGCTGAACGTCTTCAAAGGGCGGCAGGAGCGGGCGTTCGCCGCGCTGGATCAGGCGAACCGTCATTTCCTTAAGCGCTGGGAACATGCCTGCGACAGCCTTTTCTCCCACCAGAGGATGGCCGTAAACTATTGGAATCTGTGCGATAAACTGGCGACCATCCTTGCCGGTGAACTCCTCTGCCATGGTCTGGCGAGGTTTGAGCAGACGCGGCAAAATCACCAAAACATAAACAGCACCGACGGCTGCGAGAATGGAGCCAAATGCGGTGAAGGTGAAGAAATTGATACGGACTTCACCGGTTGCGTTGGCGACATTGGCTACGAGCAGGTTGGTGGAGGAGCCGATCATCGTTGTCATGCCGCCCAGGATCGTAATGAACGAAAGGGGCATGAGAAAACGAGAGGAGGAGGTGTTATGCGCGGCGGCGACGGTGGTCAGAATTGGAAGCGTGATGACAACAACGGGTGTGTTGTTCAAAAATGCGCTGACAATGCCAACAGTAATCAGCAAAGGGCCAGTTGCCAGCCAGCGGCGCTGTTTTGAGATGCGCAGGATCGCCTGAGCGGGTTTGTCGAGGGCATCCGTCTGGAAGAGGCCTTGGCCGACAATCAGCAAGCAGATCACCGTGATCAGCGCTTGATTGGAAAAGCCGGAGAGAAAGTCCTCCGGCCTGATTGGCGTTCCATTCAATGTTTGGGGAAAAGCCATGAACAGCAGCATGAGAGCTACAATGGAGCCCAGTGCTACGATCTCAATGGCAACGCGTTCCAGCGCATACAGGACGATCGTGAATCCGATGATCACAAAGGTCAGGATCATCGGTATGTTCAGGTTCTCCATGCGCGTCCCCGCTCGTGCTACACTTTCACACGTTATTAGAGGGTCCTGGCAGGTTCGTCACTGCACGTTGCATCATTGGTTTGTTATCGATGCAGACTATCCACCGGGGAATTCATAATAACGGCACCAAGCACGATATCATGGAGCAGGCGCTTTTGGTCACTAAACAATGAGACTATGAGGACAAAAGGGCTGAGTATTGTTACTGAGAAATAAAAGAGCAGGACGTGGATTGCTGCATAGAGCGGATATGGACGTCCGCCGTTGCTCAGGCGCATTTCCAAGCCAAACGCACGCATGCCCGGTGTTGCGGAGTTAAACCCACCCAGTGAAAATGCAGTGTAGGCCAGGGCAACAAGTGGCCAGATTGCAGGGAATAACAGCCATGCAAGGCCGAGTGTCAGGATGCCGAGAAAGCCGACGACAAAGTAAGCGATGGTAGAGAGAACGGTGATCGCGATAATATCGATGACGCACGCAAAGATCCGTTTTTTCCGCACGCCGTCAAACAGCTGAGGATTAAGATAGGGATCATAATAGGTGTTCGGGTGCGCGCTCACTTCTTGGCTCATTTCTGCCTCTGTCAGGTTTAACTGTGCCGGGGTATTCCCCAGCGTCTCTCAGTAGAATTGGGTGTGCTATTTTCAAGTTTCAAGCGGGGGTAGCAAACTATTTTTGTAGAATCTGGCAAAGAGAGGATAATTTTGCGCGGCCTACGATGCAGGCATCTGCGCGAACGCGGCGTTCGGCGCAGATGCTGATCTCAATTGCAGTTTGCGAGTGGGGATAACCCTAGAATCGCATCTCGCCAGAAGACAGGTGGGAGACGTGGATATCTCCTTCTTCCAGCGCAGCAACGATTTCTTTTGCGTGCTGATTGTCACGGGTCTCAATAGCCACGTCCAGTGTTGCGCCTTTTACGGAGACGTCAAGGAAGAGGCGATGGTGAGAGACTTCCAAAATGTTGCCACCCAACTGACCGATCGTTGTTGAGATCTCGCCGAGGATGCCCGGACGGTCCGGGATGTTGCAGCGAATGTGTATGATGTTGCCTAGGCGCACCAGCTGGCGAAGTGCGATGGATGCTAGCAGGCGGGGATTGATGTTGCCTCCGCAGAGGACAAGACCAACCTTTTTGCCTTTAAATCGTTTTGGATGAGCGCAGATGGCTGCAAGCCCTGCAGCGCCAGCCCCTTCGGCCACCGTTTTCAGGCGGGTGAGGAAGATGTTGATGGCTTCCTCGATCTGGCTTTCGCTGACGAGCAGGATATCGTCGACATATTGCTTGACCAGTTGCCGGGTATAAGTGCCGGGCACTTTGACAGCGATCCCCTCCGCCAGAGAGTTGCCACCACATTCCATAGACTGGTTGCGCAGGGCAGCATACATGGACGGGTAGAGCTCGCTTTCAACACCGATGATCTCGATATCCGGCTTGATCGCTTTGGCCGCGACTGCGATGCCGGAGATCATGCCGCCGCCGCCAATTGGTACGATCAGCGTGTCCAGATCTGGCTGGGCCTTCAGCATTTCAAGGGCGATTGTGCCTTGTCCTGCGATGACTTCCAGATCATCAAAAGGATGCACCCAGATATAGCCGTGTTTTTTAGAAAGGCGGTCGGCTTCATTCTTGGCATCGTCGACGGTTTCACCAGCGAGAACGACTTTAGCGCCAAAGGCTTTGGTTGCCTCCACCTTCACGTAAGGCGTGCCGTTGGGCATGACGATGAGTGCCGGGATGCCAAGACGCTGTGCGTGAAGAGCGACAGCTTGTGCGTGATTGCCAGCGGACATTGCGATTACACCGCGGCTCTTCTCTTCATCTGTCAGGTGAAGCAGCTTGTTTAGGGCGCCGCGCTCTTTGAAGGCATTGGTGGCCTGCATATTTTCGTATTTGACGAAAACAGTGGCGCCAGTGATGGCATCCAGTTGAGCAGCTGGCAGGAGCGGTGTTGATATCACCGCGCCCTTGATGTTGTTTGCAGCCTCTTCAATCTTTGAAAGGGTGAGAAGAGGTGAGGCCACCTTTGGCATGTTTTGTTCTCGCAGGTGTCTTGTTTTACAGGCTTTATTTGCCGTTTAGCTTTTTCGCAAGTTCAGGTGCAAAGTAGGTTAAGACACCATCTGCGCCAGCGCGTTTAAACGCCATCAGGCTTTCCAGCATGGCTTTGTCTTTGTCCATCCAACCGTTTTGCGCTGCTGCACAGATCATGGCGTATTCGCCGGAGACCTGATAGGCGTAGGTTGGTGCAAGGAAGGCGTCTTTGATGCGGCGGAGAATATCAAGGTAAGGCATTCCCGGCTTCACCATGATCATGTCTGCACCTTCTTCCAGATCCAGCTCTGCTTCTTTCAACGCTTCGTCCGTGTTGGCCGGGTCCATCTGATAGGTGCGTTTGTCACCTTTCAGGTTTGTGTTGGAGCCAACAGCGTCGCGGAACGGGCCATAAAATGCGGAGGCATACTTTGCAGAGTAGGCCATGATCTGCAGGTTTTCGAAGTTATTATTGTCCAGCGCATAGCGGATTGCACCGATACGGCCATCCATCATGTCAGAAGGTGCAATGATATCAGAGCCAGCTTCTGCCTGAATAAGAGCCTGACGGCACAGCTGATCTACGGTCTCATCATTGATGATCTTGTCACCCGCCATCAGGCCATCGTGGCCGTGAGAGGTGTAAGGATCCAGCGCAACGTCTGTCATCAGACCAACAGGGAAACCTTCTGCTTTGATCGCTTGCAGGGCGCGGCAGGTCAGGTTGCTGTCGTTCAGCGCTTCGGTGCCCATTTCGTCGCGCAAATCAGGGTCGGTGTTTGGAAACAGTGCCATAACCGGAATGCCAAGTTCTGCAGCCTGCTCAGCGGCGCGCACTGCCATATCGACAGAATAGCGCTCAACGCCTGGCATGGACGTGACTGGTTCGGTTTTCTTCTCGCCATCAATCAGGAAGATTGGCCAGATCAGGTCGTCCGTGGTGATTGTGTTTTCGCGGATCAAACGACGGGACCAATCGCTGTGACGATTGCGACGCATTCGGCGGCCGTTCAAAATCTGGTTCATGTCTACGGAAGAATGCGATTCATTGGCAAACGGCATGGTAACTCACCTGAATGACTTGTTGTGTGGCGTCTTTAGCTCTGAGAGCGTCGGTTTACTCAAAACTACTAGGGCATTTGATGTCAGATAGCACGGGGAGTTTGCTTGATGAAACTCAAATTCTTTTTGTGTTCCAGAGGTTCTTTAGAATCGCGGGAAGGTTTTCGCTTTCAGCGCAATTAAACGGTGGACGACAGAGTTATCCTCTCAGCTGATCGGAGGCGTGAGGGGAACAAGCGGGGAATCACTCGTAGATTATAGCTTTGCGCGATTTGTTGCGTTGGTTTGAAAGCTTTGCGTTTTTGGAACGTTGCTGTGTACGGGCCGCTGTTTTGACTGAGCAATTGGTCTTATCTTGGTCTTTCCGAGAATTGACGCAGTTTTGGTGTGGGTCTACCGATTGACGCAATTACATTAATATTGTGGCTGGTGGTTGTGGGAGGCTGCTTGCCGGGAGGACGGATTCCATGGAATTTGAACTGAACGAAGATCAACGCGCCTTTGTGGATATGGCAGCCGGATTTGCGCAGGAGGAGATGGCGCCTTTTGCAGCAGAGTGGGATGCGAAATCTCATTTTCCACTGGATGTGCTTCGTAAGGCAGCGACGCTGGGTCTGGGCGGGCTGTATGTACGTGAAGATGTGGGCGGCTCGCAACTGGGACGTCTTGATGGGGCATTGATCTTTGAAGAGCTCTCCAAGGGATGTGTTTCCACCTCTGCGTTTTTGTCTATCCATAATATGGCCGCTGGCATGCTGGACCGGTTTGGGTCTGATGAGGTCCGGCAGAGATTTCTGCCCGGTCTTTGCAGCATGGAGAAGGTGGCGAGTTATTGTCTGACCGAGCCGGGGGCTGGATCAGATGCAGCGTCGCTGCGCACGAAGGCGGTGCGGGATGGTGATCATTATGTGATCAACGGCTCAAAATCCTTCATTTCTGGTGGCGGTGTGTCGGATGTATATGTCTGCATGGTGCGAACCGGTGAGGATGGGCCGAAGGGGATTTCGTGCATCGTGGTTGAAAAGGATGCGCCGGGTCTGTCCTTTGGGGCCAACGAGCATAAGCTCGGATGGTGCAGCCAGCCAACAGCGCAGGTGATCTTTGAAGATTGCCGTGTTCCGGTTGAGAACCTGGTTGGCGCAGAGGGGCAAGGCTTTTCGATTGCCATGGCCGGGCTTGATGGTGGGCGCCTGAACATTGGGGCCTGTTCGCTTGGTGGGGCGCAGTTCTGTCTGGACCGGGCTTTGCAATACATGGATGAACGCAAGCAGTTCGGGCGTTCGCTGGCGCAGTTTCAGGCGCTGCAGTTCAAGATTGCGGATATGGCGACGGAACTTGAAGCGGCGCGTTTGCTGCTGCATAAGGCGGCGTTTCTGCTGGACCGGAAAGACCCTCAGGCGACCAAGATGGCGGCGATGGCCAAGCGGCTTGCGACGGATACGGGCTTCAAGGTGGTCAATGAAGCGCTGCAGATCCATGGTGGTTACGGGTATCTGAAGGATTATCCGCTGGAGCGTCATTTGCGCGACTTGCGGGTTCACCAGATACTGGAAGGAACCAACGAGATTATGCGCGTCATCGTGGCGCGTGAGCTGATGAAAGCTTGAGTTGCTGAAGCAGTTCTTCTTAAGATGCTTGGAGGGAACTGCTTTGGCTATTATGTTGCGTTTCTTTATCCGAAAATCGGTAGCCACTTTTCAGAGATACGCTGAGCAAATTTAGCAAAATGAATAGGTACGCTGTGCAACAGGAATATGCGGGGGAAGTCTTGTCCGAAACTACTGATGTTCTTTTTGAAGAGAAGGGCCATGCCGGTCTTATCATTCTCAATCGCCCCAAGGCGCTGAATGCGCTGACACATGAGATGTGCGTTGCTATGCACCGGCAGCTGGAGCGCTGGTTGATTGATGATGCAGTCCATCATGTTCTCATTAAGAGCAACAGTGAAAAGGCCTTTTGCGCGGGTGGGGATATTCGTCAGGTTGCCGAAAACGGTCCTGAGAAAATTGATGTGAGCCTGCCGTTCTTTGCGGATGAGTATCGTCTCAACACCTACATGGAAAGTTACGCTAAGCCTTTGATCGCACTGCTTGATGGTATTGTGATGGGCGGCGGTGTCGGTATCTCTGTGCACGGTGCGTATCGTGTGGGCAGTGAGAAGACGATGTTTGCCATGCCTGAGACGGCGATTGGTTTCTTCCCGGATGTGGGCGGCAGTCACTTCCTGCCGAAGATGCCTCAGAACACGGGCATGTATTGCGCCATGACCGGCGAGCGGCTGAGGCAAGCGGATTGCTACTGGACCGGTATTTTGACCCATGCGGTGAAGTCTGAGGATATGGCTGCGTTGGCAGAGGCGCTGTGTGAGGCGCAGGACGTAGAGCCTGTGCTGGCGCGTTATGCGTTTGATCCGGGGCCTGCGCCGCTACATGCCAAAGCGGATGTGGTGGATGAGTGCTTTGGCGCTGAGAGCACGCTGGAAGTTGTGGACCGTCTGCGCAAGTTGCAGGGCTCGGAGCATGATGACTTTGCAGTTGCTGCTCTGGAAACGATTGGCAAGCGCTCACCGCTCAGTATGGAAGTTGCTTTTCAGCAGGTGCGGCGCGGTGCGGGGCTTTCCATGGCTGAGTGTATGGTCATGGAGCATCGGATTGTTTCGCAGATTCTGCTGGGCAAGGATTTCTATGAAGGTGTACGAGCTGTGATTATCGATAAGGATCACTCCCCTAAATGGCAGCATTCAAGCCTTGATGAAATAAAAACAGTTGATGTTGAGGCCCATTTTATGTCACCGAAGGGGGGTGACCTCGTATTTTAACGGGGCAAGGGGCTTACTGCCTGTGATTGGGGCAGATTTGTAAGGTGGAGCTTTAGGTATGCCTGGCGTTTTTGTAGAGCTGATGAAGAGGGTTCCCTCCTTTCAGTTTTTGCTGCATGCGTATGTCAGGCTGCTTGCCGTCTTCATGCTGTTTGCGGGCCTGAGCTACTGGGGCGCTATACTTGGTGTGCGCCTGATTGATGGTGCTCCGTTTGAGAGCGTCGGTGTACAAGTGCAATCTACCATTATCTTTTTCGCTATTCTCGATCTGGTGACTGCCATCGGTCTGTGGCTGCTTTCCAGCTGGGGAACAGTGATGTGGCTGTTCCGCTCACTGGCGCAGGTGGTGATGTATTCCGTGTTTCCTATGGTCTTTGGTCGTAGTCCGACTGAGGTCGTATTCTACATCAGTGCAATCGCCCTTTATCTCGTTCTGCTTTACCTTGCAGAGCGAGAGGAACGGGCCTGATCGACCAAAGTTCAGTTTGGTCTGTAACTCATTGAAATTTACTGTTTTGCAAACTGCCGTTCACGTCAAATTGATCTGAGCGAACCCTAAGTGATCAGCTTGGGGCAAGTTCTAAATGTTCAAAATCCTGACGGACGGCGATTTTCGGGAGGATGCAATGGGAGAAACTGTTCTTCGCGTTGCTTTTATTGGTCTTGGCAATATGGGCGGCCCTATGGCTGCAAATCTTGTCAAAGCCGGACATGAAGTCGTCGGTGTAGATCTTTCTGAAGAGGCGCGTACTGCGTTTCAGGCTGCGGGCGGGCAAGTTGCTTCGTCAGCAGTTGAAGCGGTTCGCGACGTTCAGGCTGTTGTTACCATGCTGCCAGCAGGGAAGCATGTTCGTGCCGTGTATACGGGCGAAGATGGAATTCTTGCGCATGCACCAAAGGGCACGCTGTTTATCGATAGCTCGACTATTGATGTGGACAGCAGTCGCGATGTTGCAAAAGCAGCAAGCGAAGCTGGCATGGGCATGGTCGATGCTCCGGTTTCCGGGGGTATTGTGGGTGCTGCGAACGGCACATTGACCTTTATGGTTGGTGGGCCTGATTCTGCATTTGAACGGGCTAAGCCGCTCCTGGATATTATGGGAGCCTCGATTGTTCATGCCGGTGATGCTGGCGCTGGGCAGGCAGCAAAGATCTGTAACAACATGTTGCTTGGTATTTCGATGATCGGTACCTGTGAGGCGTTTGTTTTGGCTGAAAAGTTGGGTCTGGACCCACAGAAGCTTTACGACATCTCCTCCAAGTCCTCCGGTCAGTGTTGGTCTTTGACCTCCTACTGCCCGTTTCCCGGACCGGTTCCGACGTCGCCAGCCAACAATGAATATAAGCCCGGCTTTGCAGCGCCAATGATGCTGAAAGACTTGCTACTGGCGGAAGAGGCAGCAGATTCGAGCGGAGCTAACACACCAATGGGTGAAAAGGCGGCTCGGCTCTATGAGGAATACTGTAACAATGGCGGGGAAAACGTCGACTTCTCCGGCATCATCCACTTGCTTCGGAAGTCAGGGTAAACAGAGGGTTAACGGAAAGGTCTACACGCTTGCTAGTGATTAAGAAATAATTCATCGTGTCTCTTAAGCGGTTCTTAGAAGCGGTCGCGTAAATTTGCTTCAAGTGCTGATAAAAATACGAACGCACGAAAAATATGGACATGAGGCGCAACCAGATGATCAATACAAACAGGGCCGTTGAGGTCTTGGCGCAAGAAGAAGAAACGGTAGGGCTGAAGCCTGCATACCTCGAGGCACTGACGCTCATCGAGCGTCTGCATCGTCGTCTTCTTGACGTCATTAAAGATGAGTTTGACCGGATGGGTCGTTCCGATGTGAACAGCGTTCAGGCGCTGCTTCTTTTCAACATTGGCGACGCCGAGCTGACTGCAGGCGAGCTTCGTACTCGCGGTTATTATCTTGGTTCCAACGTTTCTTATAATCTGAAGAAACTCGTTGAAACCGGATACATCAATCACGAACGTTCCCAGATGGATCGCCGCTCTGTGCGGGTGAGCCTGACGGAAAAAGGGCGCGAGATTGCTCAGATTGTTGATGACCTTTACAGTCGTCATATTCTTTCTGTTGAGCAGGTTGGTGAGCTCTCAACCGAGAACTTTGAAGAGCTGAACCGGTCCCTGCGTCGTCTGGAACGCTTCTGGACAGATCAAATCCTCTATCGTCTTTAATTTTCGGCGATATCAGGGCTTTCAAAAAACACCGCTTCCATGCACCGGGGGCGGTGTTTTTGCATGTTATGAGGGCCGACTTGCGGCAAAGCTTGCACGGGATTGCTGCGGGTGGTGGGCCAGCTCCAGATAAGGCATCTGTGAGTAAGTTGGGCTGATTGTTGCTTTCTTGCACTAGGTGCAAACCAACGCTCGCTGCGTAACCACCTTTTTCCCACTTGGAGTAATTAGCCATTAAACGGTCACATTGAGTGGGGAATACACACTCTCACTTTTCGGGCTGAAAAAGTGCTGTTGGCATTGTAAATTTAGAAGCTGTCAACTCTGATTTGTTCAGGGGATCGATCACTTTCTTTAATTCACCAACAGATGTTCCTCCCCGATTTTTGGCTGAAGTCTTGCGAGTTTGCTAAGATAATGCCATGTAGATTTGCCATGTTAAGTCTCTGTTTACCAAGTTACATGGAATCTTACAGAATGACTGATTGCTAGGAGAAACTATTCGTGTTGGCACCTCTTTTAAACCGCAGCAAGTTTGCTCTGGCTCTCGTTGTGAGTACGGGCCTTTCTGCAGGTATGATGTCTGCACAGGCACAGGTTAAGGTTCCAGACCTGCTTTCCTATAATGGCAGCATTCAGCAAGCCGTCAGTCAGCCGGCGCCGGTTGCTCCTACACAGCCTATCGTTGGTCAGGGCACGGAATGGGAAGACACCTTTGATGAGGGCGTCTCTTCTCTGGAGCAGATTGATTTTGTGGCTCCGATTATCTCCAAGCAGACCAGCCAGTACATGATTGATGCGATTCTCGATTATGAACGTATCGCTCTCAATGGCGGTTGGCCTGAGGTCTCCACCAAGAAAGTTTTGCGCATTGGTATGCGCGCACCGGCAATTGCAGCTTTGCGACAGCGCCTGATTGTTTCAGGCGACATGGCGCAGCATGCGGGTGTTTCTGAGGTTTTTGACAGTTACGTTGATTCAGCTGTTCGCCGCTTTCAGTTGCGCCATGGCCTGACACCGGATGGTGTTGTGGGGCGGGCAACCGTGATTGCGATGAATGTGCCTGTTGAGGTGCGTTTGCAGCAGCTGCGGACCAATCTGGAGCGCGTTTCTGCTTTGGCTGAAAACGTGACAGATACCTATGTGAACGTGAACATTCCGGCAGCTCGCATTGAGGTTGTTGAGAATGGCCGTGTTCGCTCCCGCCACACCGCTGTTGTTGGCAAGCAGGATCGCCAGTCTCCGATCCTCAGCTCTGCGATTTATGAAGTGAACTTCAACCCGTACTGGACAGTTCCTGTCAGCATTATCCGGAAAGACCTGATTCCGAAGATGCAGAAGGATCCGCAGTATCTGGCGAAGAACAACATTCATATCTATGACTGGTATGGCAAAGAAAAGCAGTGGCAGGAGATTGACTGGAATACGGATGAAGCGACCCAGTATCGCTTTACGCAGGACCCAGGTGAGGGCAACTCCATGGGCAGTATCCGGATCAACTTCAACAACACCCATCAAGTGTATCTGCACGATACGCCAGAGCAGTCTTTGTTCGGTGAGGGCTATCGCTTCCATTCCTCCGGCTGTGTGCGTGTGCAGAACGTGCGTGAGCTGGTGACATGGTTGCTTGGGTCGACAACACCAGACTGGACCCGCAGCCGCGTGGATGCAGCCATCAACTCAGGTGAGCGTACGGATGTGAAGATGAAGAGCCGTATTCCGCTCCACATGTCCTACGTGACTGCGTGGGCGCTGAGCGATGGTATGGTTCACTTCCGGGATGACATCTACGACAAGGATGGGCTTTACGCCGCGAGTGCTGATCCGATGGCCCAGGCCTCTGCTCAGTAAGGTTTTGCAAGAGTTTCAAGTTTGAAGGGCCGTCTCTGCCAGATGCAGAGCGGCCCTTTTCTTTTGGGGATGTGACTGCAGGCAAGCCTGTGCAGCGCTGCTTTACCTGCTAAAACGGCAGGCAACTTACGAATCTGAGAGAAGCAAGGCGAGGGGCCATATGTCTAAGTTGGGGCAGGTCTATTTTGAGACGCGTGTGGTTGGAAATGCAGTTCGCATGACGGCAATTTGTGCTCAGAGCGGTGTTGAGGTGTTTGTTGTGGGGCCTCGTAATGCGAGCGAGTCGCATCTGAAGCAGCTGGCACTTCGTAAGCTGGAACGTAAATTACAACCTCAAGATGCGTAATTCATAAATTTTGGGTGATGGCAGCAATAGTATTGCGCAATTCCTATGAACAACGCTTGGTTCGTTACCCCCTATATGTTAATGGGCTAGGACCCGAAGCTACAACTTGTCGGGATGGGAATGCGAAACGATATTGGGACGTTTCGTCAGTTTGTTGCTCCAACCTTGTCATGAGGTCCACCTATGTCCGTATCGGATAATCCAATTACGACGCCGCTCTACCCAGAGTTTTTTACAGGTAGCCTGGCTTCTGGTGACCCAGAGCTTCTCGAGGCAATCAATAAAGAACTTACTCGTCAGCAGAACGAGATTGAGCTTATCGCTTCGGAAAATATTGTATCTCGCGCTGTGCTTGAGGCGCAGGGTTCTGTCCTGACCAACAAATACGCCGAGGGTTATCCTGGTCGCCGTTACTACGGTGGTTGTGAATACGTCGATATCGTTGAGCGTCTTGCAATCGACCGCGTAAAAGAGCTGTTCGGCTGTGATTTTGCTAACGTGCAGGCGAATTCCGGCTCTCAGGCCAACCAGTCCGTTTTGCTTGCTTTGGCGAAACCAGGCGACACTCTGCTCGGCATGAGCCTTGATGCAGGTGGTCACCTGACACACGGCGCTCGCCCGAACTTGTCCGGCAAGTGGTTCAACGCTGTTCAGTACGGTTTGAACACTGAAACTGGCCACATTAACATGGATGAGGTGCGTGAGCTTGCTAAAGAACACCAGCCAAAGATCATCATTGCTGGCGGTTCTGCTTACTCCCGTGAGATCGATTTTGCTGCGTTCCGCGCAATCGCTGACGAAGTAGGCGCTTACCTTTGGGTCGACATGGCGCACTTTGCAGGTCTTGTTGCTGGTGGTCAGCATCCAAGCCCGTTCCCGCATGCGCATGTTGCAACATCCACCACCCATAAGACCCTGCGCGGTCCTCGTGGTGGTCTGGTTGTGACCAACGACGCTGACATTGCGAAAAAGATCAACTCCGCGATCTTCCCAGGTCTGCAGGGTGGTCCTTTGATGCATGTGATTGCTGGTAAGGCTGTTGCCTTCGGTGAAGCGCTGCGTCCTGAGTTCAAGACCTACGCGAAAGACGTTGTCGAAAACGCACAGGTTCTGGCTGCGACACTGGTTGAAGGTGGTCTGGATATCGTTTCTGGCGGTACCGACACACACCTTATGCTGGTTGACCTGCGTCCAATGGAACTGACTGGCAAAAACGCAGAGATTTCTCTGGGCCGTGCGAACATCACCTGTAACAAGAACGGTGTTCCGCTTGATCCTCAGAAACCGACCATCACCTCCGGTATCCGCCTTGGTACACCTGCTGGGACTTCCCGTGGGTTTGGTAAGGAAGAATTCCGTGAAATCGGTAAGCTGATTACCGAGGTTCTGGAAGGTCTGCGCAAAGCAAATTCCGTTGACGACAACGAAGCTGTGGAAGCACGGGTCAAAGAGAAGGTACTGGCCCTTACTGCCCGGTTCCCAATCTACAAAAACTAATTTAAACGAGAAGAACCGCCGGACACCCTTCGGCGGTTCTTTAGTGTTTAAGTAAGGAGGCAGGCGAGATGCGTTGTCCATATTGCGGGGGTGATGACACCCAGGTGAAGGATTCGCGCCCGACCGAGGATAATACAGCTATCCGTCGGCGCAGGGTCTGCCAGACTTGTGGTGGTCGTTTTACCACCTTTGAGCGTGTTCAGCTGCGCGAGCTGACCGTTATCAAGCGTAACGGGCGCCGAGTACCTTTTGATCGCGAAAAGCTGATGCGCTCTGTTTTGATCGCAACCCGCAAGCGTCCTGTTGAGCCTGAGCGTATAGAGCGTATGGTGAGCGGACTTGTCCGGCAGTTGGAAAGCTCTGGTGAAAGTGACGTTGTGGCGGAAGATATTGGTCATTTGGTCATGGAAGGGCTGAAAACCCTTGACGATGTGGCTTATGTGCGGTTCGCTTCTGTTTATAAGAATTTCCGCGAGGCCAAAGACTTCGAGGCTCTGCTGGATGAGCTTTCCGATGCGGATGTTGATCCGCTGATGATGCCGCCACGGACGTAATCTCTGGCTTTTTGCAGTGTTGTGTTGCGTAATTTCTCCGAGGATCGGGCTTTTCTTTTAGGAAATACGCTGTAGTGCTGGCAGGGGGATGGCTTTGTCTGGTTACAAAGCATTAGATGCAAAGGAACGAGTTGAGCACGAGCGCTTTATGGCGGCGGCGATCAGCTATGGCATTCGTGCAAAGGGCCGGACGTGGCCCAACCCTCCTGTTGGAGCAATCCTGACAAAAGATTTTGGTGATGGGCCTGTGATTGTGGGGCAGGGTGCAACTCTGCCTCCCGGTGGCTCTCACGCTGAAGTGCTGGCCATCAAAGATGCCGGTGAACATGCCCAAGGTGCGACAGCTTACGTGACCCTTGAGCCTTGTGCGCATTATGGCCGGACTGGTCCGTGTGCGCGGGCGCTTGTGGCAGCTGGCGTGGCGCGCGTTGTTTATGGCACCGCTGATCCCAACCCTGCTGTGGCTGGTCGCGGTAAAAAGATCCTTGAAGAGGGCGGTGTTGACGTCCTAATCGGTATTTTAGAGAAGGACTGCCGACAGGCTGTTCGAGGCCATATCTCCCGTATCCTTAATGAGCGTCCTTTTGTTCAGCTTAAGATGGCTGTGTCGAAAGATGGTTATATCGGCAAGCGCGGAGCCGGACAGGTGGCGATCTCCAGTCCGTTGTCGCGGCAGCTGGTGCATGCGATGCGGGCGCAGATGGATGCCATTGTTGTTGGCATCGGTACGGTTTTAGAAGACGATCCTGAGCTCTCTGTGCGCCTGCCTGGCATGGCGCATCGCTCACCGCAGCCGGTGGTGTTTGATAGTCAGGCCCGGATTCCGCTTTCCTCCAAACTGGTGCAAAACGCAGAGATTAATTCCCTGTGGGTGGTGATTGGTGAACATGCGCCGGATCATCGCGTCAGTGCGCTTGAGCGGGAAGGCGTGACAGTTATCGTCAATGACTGCCTCAGAAATGGCAAGGTATGTCTTGATAAGGCTTTGGATGCGCTTTACATGCATGGTCTCTCCCAGATTATGGTTGAGGGCGGTGCGGAGCTTGCGCACGGTCTGCTTCAGCAAGATCTGGTGGATGAGCTATTGATTTTCCAGGGAGCCAATCTGATTGGGTCCGATGGTATTCAGCCTTTCGGATTTGAAGGGCTGGAGAGTTTGCGAGACGGTTATAACAAGCAGATGCTGCGTCCTGTGGGCGAAGATCTGTTGTGGCGGTATACGCCAAAAGAGAGGTTCTAGGTGTTTACGGGCATCGTTAGTGACGTTGGAACAATCCTTGAACTGGAGCAGATTGCTGCAGGTCAGCGGACGAAAATTGGTACTGTTTACGATCCTGACGGGATCGATATTGGTGCATCCATTGCATGTTCCGGCGTTTGCCACACTGTTGTCGCGAAAGGTCGTGATGGCGAGCAGAACTGGTTTACGGTTGAATCGGCTGCCGAAACGCTGGCGCTGACAACTGTTGCTGAGTGGAGCGTGGGCAAGCGGGTCAATCTGGAGCGTTCCCTTTCCATGGGCGCTGAGCTGGGTGGTCACCTGGTTCTGGGGCATGTGGATGGCAAGGCGACCATTGTTGAGCGAACCGAACACCCTGAGAGCGTTTATCTGAAATTTGAATGTGCGCCAGAGTTCGCGCGGTTCATCCCAAAGAAGGGATCCGTGGGGCTGGATGGCACCTCTTTGACGGTGAACGAGGCTGAAGGAAATACGTTTTCTGTCTTCCTTATTCCACACACTCTGGAAGTGACCACATGGTCCGACAGAGCGCAGGGGGATGAGGTAAACTTGGAAGTTGACATGATGGCACGGTACGTTGCGCGTCTTGCTGAGTTTCCAAGCCTTGCAGAAATTGCAAAATAGCCTTATAGCCAAAATCTTCCGCAGGAAATAACTGGACATTTCGCTTGGGGCGTGGTTCCTGAGCGCACATACGTGGGTACTGTCCGTACCCGTGGCCTTAACCCATCTTTGCTGATTTCTCAGCGAAAAGATGAGGTTGGCATTAGGAGAAATTAAATGAGCGCCGTTCCGCACATTCTTGTTATTGAAGCACGGTTTTACGAAGATCTGGCTGATGCCCTTTATGAAGGTGCTTCAGATGTGCTGGACCGTGAAGGAGCGAAAATCTCTCGACTGGCTGTGCCAGGTGTGCTCGAAATTCCTGCTGCGCTTTCCATGGCGTTAACCGCAATGGAAAATGGCGACGCAGATTATGACGGTTTTGTATTGCTCGGTGTTGTAATTCGCGGTGAAACAACCCATTACGACATCGTTTCTAACGAGTCGGCTCGTGCGATCATGGATCTTTCTGTGGATGCAAACGTTGCAGTTGGTAACGGCATCCAGACAGTTGAGAATGATGATCAGGCATGGGCGCGCGCAAGCGTTTCTAAAAAGAACAAGGGCGGCGGTGCTGCTGAAGCTTGTCTTGCTATGATTGACGTGCGCGACCGGTTCGGTGTGTAAGGTTTAGGATGACAACGGAAAACAACAAGAAAAACGCCGAAGTGAAACCCGCGAATAAGCGCGGGGTTGCTCGATTGGCTGCTGTTCAGGCTGTGTATCAGATGGAAATCACTGGTGCGCGTTTGAATGATGTGCTGAACGAGTATGAAGCTTACCGGCTTGGTCAGGAAGTGGATGGCGACCAATACCGTGATGCGGATCCGGCATGGTTCCGTGATCTGGTGCAGGCGGTGTTTGAGGATCAGCTGCGTATTGATCCTCGCATTCACACAGCGCTTTCTGAAGATTGGCCACTGAAGCGTATCGACACCACTTTGCGGGCGATCCTTCGTGTTGGCTGTGCTGAGTTTTTGCGTAAAAAAGACGTTCCGGCCCGCGTTATCATCAATGAATACATTGATGTGACGAAGTCCTTCTATGATGGAGATGAGGCACGTCTGGTCAACGGTATTATGAACCGTCTGGCTCGCGAACTGCGTCAGTCTGAATTCGAAGACTAAAAAATGAGCGAGAGAGCTGCCAGTTCCAGACCGGGAGAGTTCTCGCTTATTGAGCGCTATTTTGCGCCGCTCGCCACCAGCGCGGGTGCTGTGCATCTGCAAGATGATGCTGCTGTATTTGCCCCTGACACCGGATGTGATTTGGTTGTAACCAAAGACATGCTGATGGCAGGGGTTCATTTTTTTGAAAACGACCCTCCCTTTGAAGTCGCGCAAAAAGCGCTTGGTGTGAACCTTTCGGACCTGGCGGCAAAAGGGGCTGAGCCTAAGGGGTATCTGCTGGGCCTTGGTCTTTCCAAGGACATCGGTGAAGAGTGGGTTGCTGAGTTTTGCCGCGGTTTGAAGCTGGTTCAGGATCAGTTCCAGATTGACCTTCTTGGCGGTGATACGATTTCCTGCCCGCAAGGCCCGCTGCTTTCCATCACCGCGTTTGGTCAGGTTCCAACGGGGCAGGTGGTTCGGCGCAATGAGGCTGTTGCTGGTGCACTGCTCTATGTGACCGGAACAATTGGTGATGCCGCACTTGGCCTGAAGTTGCGTCTTGATGAAGAACTCGCAGATAAGCTTGAGCTCTCTGCTGGGCAGCGTGATTTCCTCCTAAACCGTTATTTGCTGCCGCAGCCTCGTGTTGGTGCTGCTCAAGCGCTTCGTGATTATGCGGTTGCGGCGATGGATGTGTCTGACGGGTTGGTTGCCGATCTGGGACATATGTGCCGGACATCGCAGGTGCAGGCCTCAGTGAAGCTGGAAAGTGTTCCACTATCTGACGCTGCTTCTGCAATGATTGCGAAAGATGCTGCCTTCCTTGAAACAGTGATTACGGGAGGGGATGATTATGAGATTCTTGCTGCCGTGATGCCTGAGAATACAGGGGCTTTTGAGAAGGCTCTTCGGGAAACCGGTTTGTGCTGTGCTCAGATTGGTGTGCTGGGTGCTGCTGATGTTTCCAAGAAAGAGATTGCTTTGAGCCTGAATGGCAAGACCTATGCGCTTCACGGGGCTGACGGGTTCAAGCATTTTTGATTAGTGGTCTCGACCTGAGCCTTATTTTTGCTAAGGTACTCAGATGGAGTCGGCTATCTATTTTATAACATTCGTTATCTCATTGCTTTACTTGGTTGTTAAGTTGCGGAAAGTTCCCGCTGCAACGACGTTAAAACGCCAAAGACGGACCAGAAGTCGTTTGATTTCCTACCACATAGGAAAATCACTGCTTTTGTGGTGGGGCCTGATGTTCGTTGCAGGGATTGCAAGACGCATTGTGTTGGGTTTGCCGTTATAATCGACAATAGCTGCCTTGCATGACGTATTCTCATCGAGTTGTGCGTATATCTCCCGAAGTTACAGATGATCTGGTGAGCTCTGTGGTTGCTCATTACGTGGAATTGATTAGGCTGTCGGTTCCTTCCTGATTTCTTTGAAAGTTTACATTATGGCAAATACTCTGGCGGCTCCGTTGATTGATGACGGATTGGCAAAGCGCAATGCGCTGCTTTTGGCGCTTGCCCAGTCGTTTGCTGGTGGTGTTCCTCCTATCATTTTTGCAACCACATCTATTCTCGCCTCTGTATTGCTGGTTGATGACAAGTCTCTGGCAACTTTGCCCGTTACTGCTTTCGTGCTTGGAACAGCCATTGGGACGTTGCCTGCTGGCATGATCATGCGCAGTTTTGGACGTCGTGCCGGGCTTGTTGGTGCGCTGTTGTTTGGTGTGCTGTTTGCCTTGGTTGCCGCCTACGCTGCCTACCTTGGCAGTTTTACGCTGCTTTGCGTTTCCACACTCGGCAGCGGTTTTGTGATGGCCTTTACCCAGCAGGCGCGTTTTGCTGCTGCTGATACGGCCAGCCCTGCTTTCAAACCTAAGGCCATTTCCTGGGTTTTGACCGGTGGTATTCTTGCTGGTGTGGTTGGTCCGCAGACCGTTATTCTGACACAGGGCATGTTTGAGCCCTTCCTTTTTGTCGGAACCTACCTTGCGCAAGCGGTTTTGATGCTTATCGGTTTGTTTTTTGTGGCGTTTTTGGAAATACCTTTGCCACCGAAGATGGAAAAGCATGAACGTGGACGTCCGCTTTTAGAGATTTTGAAGCAACAAAAGTTCTTTGTGGCTGTTGGTTGTGGAATGATCAGTTACGCGATCATGAATCTGATCATGACGTCTGCTCCGCTCGCCATGGTTGCTTGCGGGTTGACGAACTCAGATGCAGCTCTTGGCATCCAGTGGCACGTGATTGCCATGTTTGCACCTAGTTTTATTACGGGTAGTTTGATCAGCCGATTCGGTCATGGAGCTGTAATTGGCACCGGATTCTTGCTTTATGCGGTGTGCGCGCTGGTTGGCCTTACGGGACTAGAGCGTTGGATTTTCTGGAGTTCCCTGATTTTACTTGGTCTTGGCTGGAACTTTTCTTTTGTCGGAGCGTCTGCGTTGCTGACACAAACTTACCGACCAGAAGAACAAAACAGAGTCCAGTCCGTAAATGACTTCTTCGTCTTTGGTTTAGTCGCAACTGCCTCGTTTTCCTCAGGGAAATTGTTAAACGTGTTTGGTTGGGAAACTGTCAACCTAATGGTGTTCCCGTTCGTTATCTTATGTCTATTTCTTGTTGTCTCACTGATGTTTACTGAAAAACGGGAAGTTAAAGTTTGAATAATTCCAAGTAGTTTCTCTCCTTTCAACATACGTGTTTCCTTCCACTACCACGCAAAAGCAACTTGACGGATAGTGACAGGTATATACCGTCACTGTGTTCGTTAATTTACACAATTGCAGTGCGGATTTTGCTACGAACACACACATAAGTAGCAGGGTACCCTTA
This sequence comes from Pseudovibrio sp. Ad5, assembly GCF_001623095.1. NCBI lineage: Bacteria > Pseudomonadati > Pseudomonadota > Alphaproteobacteria > Hyphomicrobiales > Stappiaceae > Pseudovibrio > Pseudovibrio sp. Ad5. The sequence continues at coordinate 78,348 of NZ_LMCH01000011.1, forward strand.
GGGGAGGAAATATGACTGAACTTATCGTTACCATCGCGTGCGGTTTGCTCTCTGTCGTTTACGGCATCTGGGCAATTCGCAGCGTGATGGCTGCTGACACCGGGTCTGCGAAAATGCAGGAAATCGCTGGTGCCATTCAAGAGGGTGCGCAAGCATACCTCACTCGTCAGTACACCAGTGTTGCAATTGTTGGCGTGGTTATCTTCGCCATCGTCGCTTACTTGCTGTCTATCACCGTAGCTATTGGATTTGTTATCGGTGCCGTTCTTTCCGGTGCCGCAGGATTTATTGGAATGCTCGTCTCCGTACGGGCAAACGTTCGCACTGCACAAGCTGCAAGCCAGAGCCTTGGGGCAGGGCTCTCTATTGCATTCCGTTCCGGCGCTATTACCGGGATGTTCGTTGCCGGTCTCGCTCTTCTGGGCGTTGCCGTTTACTACCTGATCCTCACCGGACCTATGGGCATTGATCCAACATCACGTACTGTGATTGATGCGCTTGTGGCTCTTGGGTTTGGTGCTTCTCTGATTTCCATCTTCGCCCGTCTTGGCGGCGGCATCTTTACAAAAGGTGCTGATGTTGGTGGTGACCTTGTTGGTAAGGTTGAGGCTGGCATTCCTGAGGATGATCCACGTAACCCGGCAACAATCGCAGATAACGTTGGCGACAACGTTGGTGATTGTGCAGGTATGGCCGCTGACTTGTTTGAGACCTACGCCGTGACGCTTGTTGCGACGATGGTTCTTGCAGCGATCTACTTTGCAGGTACGGCTGATTTGCAGTCTGCAATGCTGTATCCGATGCTGATCTGTGGTGTTTGCTCTGTGGCATCCATCATCGGTACGTTCTTCGTGCGCCTTGGTGCGTCCAACTCCATTATGGGTGCGCTCTATAAGGGCTTCATCGCCACTGCAATTGTTTCACTGATCATCCTGTATCCGCTGACCTACTGGGTCTTCGGCGGTATGGATACAGTGTTGACGCAGAGCAATGGCGTTAGCTTTACGCCGCTGGATCTGTTCTTCTGCGGTGTTTCCGGTCTTGTGGTGACAGGTCTGATCATCTGGATCACTGAATATTACACCGGTACCAACTTCCGTCCTGTGCAGGCGATTGCCCGTGCCTCTGAAACGGGCCACGGTACCAACGTTATTCAGGGTCTTGCGGTTTCCATGGAATCCACCGCGCTTCCTGCATTGGTGATCATTGCCGGTATTATCGTCACGTATCAGCTTGCTGGTCTGTTCGGTATTGCCATTGCAGTGACAACGATGCTGGCGCTGGCTGGTATGGTTGTGGCGCTGGATGCGTTTGGTCCAGTCACGGACAACGCTGGTGGTATTGCTGAAATGGCAGACCTGCCTGCGGAAGTGCGCGACACGACTGATGCGCTGGATGCAGTGGGTAACACCACAAAGGCTGTGACCAAGGGCTACGCGATTGGATCTGCCGGTCTTGGTGCTCTGGTGCTGTTTACGGCTTACACAGAGGATCTGAAGTTCTTCGTGGCAAACTCTGAGCAGTTCCCTTACTTCAAGGGGATGACTGAGGCATCTATCGACTTCTCACTGTCTAACCCATATGTGGTTGTCGGCCTGTTCTTTGGTGGTCTGCTCCCATTCCTGTTTGGCGGTATGGCGATGACTGCTGTGGGCCGCGCTGCGGGTGCTGTGGTTGAAGAAGTTCGGCGTCAGTTTAAAGAACAGCCAGGCATCATGAAGGGTGAAGTTCGCCCTGATTATGGCCGTGCTGTTGATATGCTGACCAAGGCTGCAATCAAGGAAATGATCATTCCGAGCATGCTGCCTGTGCTGTCTCCAATCGTCATTTACTTCCTGATTGAAGCAATTGCTGGCAAAGCAAATGCCTTCGCATCCCTGGGCGCTATGCTGCTTGGTGTGATTGTGACAGGGCTGTTTGTTGCGCTTTCCATGACCGCTGGTGGCGGTGCGTGGGACAACGCCAAGAAGTACATTGAAGACGGTCATTACGGCGGTAAGGGCTCAGAAGCTCATAAAGCGGCTGTGACAGGTGATACTGTTGGTGATCCTTACAAGGACACCGCTGGTCCAGCTGTGAACCCAATGATCAAGATCACAAACATTGTAGCTCTTCTGCTTCTGGCAGTGCTGGCGCACTAGTTTGCTCTGATCTGATTTGAAACTAAAAAGCCCGGTCTGGGAGATGGCCGGGCTTTTTGCCGTTCTGGTGTTGGGAGCTTTAGCGGAGGTTAGAATTTCACTGAGAACTCGGTGCCAAAGACCCAGGCGTCTGGGATGTCGTCGTTTCCGGCAGGATTGACCACGTATTGAAAATCCAGTGAGAGATAGGACCAGTCGGCGAACTGGTAGCGATGGGTGGCTTCGAATACGAGCTCATAGGACTGGCCGGGCAGGTGATCACTGAAATAACCAAGAATGAAGGCTCCGGCGGTAACATCATTGTCTCTGTTGGGGATCAGGCCTTGGTAGAACAAGCCGCCGCTGATGCCGAGAGGTTGGGTGTTGATGGCTTGTTGTGGCGCGATTGTAACAAGGCCCCAAAGACTCAGACCTTGCAGGTCCTTTTCCTGATAGATCATCTGCCGTGCGATGGCATAGGCGCCCCAGTTGCCTTCACGGGTTTGCGTGGTGGTGCCCAGAACATCTACTCTGCCAGTGTTGTAGAAGGCGCCCAGCTGATAGTGGCCGGGGAGATACTTGCTTGTGTCGTCTTTTCCCGGATTAACGCCAACTTGGCCAACCATCAGCACGCTGCCTTTGGGCGCAAAGCGGAAATTGAAGCCGTTTTCGGCGTTGTTCAGATCATCCACGGACGCGTCATAGACGCCGAGGCTGACGTATTGATTGCCGGGGAAGGTATAGTTGCCTGCCAGACCCCATATGTTGAAGGGGTAGGTGGTGAAAGTGGGCTGGTTGATGAGCAGCTGACCAGGGGTGCTGTTGAGGGCGCCGTTGAGATAGTACGCGAAGGTATCGTCTCTTGCGAAGATGTCGCCTACAGCGAGGCGACCGGCGGAGAGGTACAGCTGATCATTGAGCAGGTTTTGCTCCAGACTGAAGTTGGCGATGGCGAGGATGTCGCTTGAGAAAATCTGGGTGACGCCAAAGTCGTTGCCAATGACCTCCTGTGACAGGCCCTGTCCCAGACCTTGATACATGATGTAGTGCAGGCTGCTGCCTTTGATGCCGAAGATCTTCTCAAAGTCCAGCATGGCCATGCCTTCCAGCCGCGCGCCATAAGTTGCGCTCTGGTTCAGGCCGCCAACGGGGTTTGCGGCAACGTCCTGGGTGTAGAGCACACCTAGATCAAGACCCTCGTCAGAAAGGTTGGTGCGAATACCGCCCCAATCGCGGGTTTCGTTGTGCCATTGCGCCCAGGCTAATGGCCAGTTGCCCACTTGCGCGCGAAGTTCCGTGCTGGCTGTCAGCGCTATGCCGACAACCGCTAGAAACTGTAGAACTGGCGATATGCGTTTTTTTATCGCAGGTACCTTAAGCGCTCGCAAAAGCTGGTTCCCCTAGACTGACTCAGGCAAACAGAGAAACTCAGGATTATGCAGCGTGCACTCTTGTTTACGCCGCATGCTCCAACACTTTGATGGAACCCATCCTTTTGCGAAAAACGCCCGCACTCAATCAAGAATTTGCCCGCATCAATCTGGTATGCAGCAATGCTGCATGTCCTACTCAGATTCACTTACAGGATTACTATAGTCTGTTGTTCTTGCGGCGGCTCCTATCTGAAACCTGCTAAGTAATTTTGAGGTACCTGATCAGGCTGCTGGCTCTGGCAGCAGGGCCTCATAGCGTTCTCTTGCATGCGCGGGGAAAGGGAAGGACTTTCGGGCTTCGCGATCCATATGGACACCGACGGCCTGCATGGTGGCAACGGGTGTGTTGGTGATTGAGTCAAACATGGTGTGTTTGAAGAGGATGGTCTTGTCGCGCATTTCTTTAATTTCAGAGCGTACGACAAGTAGGTCGCCTGCGGAGACCTCCGCCAGATACTTATATGTGATCTCCAGTGCAGCCATGCCTTTGTTGCTCTCGCGGATATAGGCTGGGGTGATGCCAATGTGGGCGAGCATGTGCCATGTCGCTTCATCAAATTTGGAGGTGTACCAGGCCACATTCATATGGCCCATGTGATCTTCCTGCTGCGGGTAAACAATCCCGCGATATGTCTCAAACATCTTTGTTTCCAATACAATCGCAATCCTGACCAGCCTATTGGGAAGAGTGCTGCAGGTCATTACGACTGTCGGATACCTTCAGGTGAACGTGAAAAAGCCGGTGCTCCTTATGGAACACCGGCTTTCCTATCATTGCTGTCTATGCGCTGCTTAGTAATTGCGCCAAAGGATGATGGCTGCTGCGAGCAGGAACTGGTCTTTCAGCACGAAGATGCCTGTACGGTTGAGGAGAGGGAAGAATGAATCCGCATCCCAGCCCGGTACGGAGAACATGAAGGTGAGGGTGCCGAGTGCTGTAGCAGCGATGCCGAGGACACCTAGACCGCCGAGGAAGCGATTGAATGGCAGGCAGAGCAGCAGCAGCAGGAAGACCCACTCAACGATACCGATGAAGTTGGAAGCGCCCTGAACATCCCAGATCTGATAGGTCCAGCTGAAGAGGATGTTGGACTGCATCAGGCGGACAATGCCTTGTGCCTCAAACTCATAAAACTTCATGGCGCCGATCCAGCCCATGACCAGTGCGATACCAGCGAAGCTTGCGAACACGGCCAGCTTTTTGAGAGAGCCTGCGGTCTGCTCCTTGCCAGCTGTGTGCATGTGATGCCCGAGGATGTACGCCGGGATTGCAAACATGGAGAGGTACTTCAGGAGGTTTTGGCCGGAGCCTATAATCGGGAAACCTCCGAGAGCATCCATCCACACAGGGTTTGTGAACAGGTAAAGGAAGTTCAGGGCGAAGATCAGCATGGCCATCAGGCAGCCAAGAATGCCAAGGCGGCGATCTTTCAGGCCAAGCAGAACCAGAATGCCTGCCGGGACTTCAAAAAGAGCCATCAGAACGCCGGTGAGAGGCACGCCGAGTGCTTGAACCACTCCACTGAATATGGGGCTGTTGCCGAGCCAGAACTCGATTTGCTGATGTTCCGGACCTGTCAGCTTTAGCAGGCCAACCCAGATCAGGTAGGTTGCTGTGACGAGTGTGAGATAGATAAAAAGAGCGTGATCTGAGGGGCGCAGATCTGTAATTTTTTTGAGGGCAGTAGAGGAGTGCGTCATGATTTTACTTCGCGTTTGTCGTTAGAGCACGTCGCGTTTATTTGCATTCACGCATCGCGATCTAACATCCTTGGTGGAGCGAATTCTTGTCGTTTGATTGTTTCCAATCAAAAGGAACGCGCTCTAATGCCTTGAAGAAACCACGGAAGAAGACGGCCAGAATGCGTATAACTCCTCAATACAGGATCACATGTAGCAAACCTCCAATAACACCGGCGTGATTTTAAGCATGAAGCTTAGGATTTGGCAGCATTCGCGATATGAATGGGATAGAGCAGCCTGGCCTGTTGGCTTTGAACGCAAAAAAAAAACGGCGCCTGAAAAACAGGCGCCGTTTTTTAAACTCGTGATGGGCGGGTCTTAGAGACCGATTGATGGATTTGCAGCTCCACGCAGGATCTGCGTCAGGAGACCATAATCAGCACCGCCGGTGCGTGTTTTTCTGCCGAGGTAATCAAAGACTTTTCCGTCTTCAATGCCGTAATCAGCAACGGACTTCACATAACCATCTTTATCAAAGTAAACAGCGACAACACGTTGGTCGACGATTGACGGAGACCAGAATGCCACTGTTTCGCTCTTTTGCGAGATATAATAGTAAGCTTCACCGTCCAGATTAGATGTGGTGGACGGGCTACCAAGGAGAAGTTCTACCTGCTCACGGCTGGAACCGACTTGAACATCTTGAATTGAATCAGGTGAAACAACCTGGCCATGTGTCAGTGTCTGGGTGAAGCAGCCGGCAAGTGGCAGGCTCAAAAAAGCGAGGAACACAGTACGGCGTGCGAATGCAATCATTCCAAACATCCTGTTGGCTTGCAAATTGCAGCAAAATGCAGCAAGCAAGCGGTTTAGATTCAGACTTGTGCTTATGCCATCCTCGTGGCAGTCACACAAGTAACTCGACAAGCGCAAGAGAGGTGCCATGATCTTCGGTTTTTTCCGTCGACGTAAAGACACATCCGTCAGAACAACTTACGAGCGGATCGTCGCGCAGGCACGACTACCAGTGTTTTATCAGCACTATGGTATACCTGATACGAGCGAAGGTCGCTTCGAGATGATTGTTTTGCACGCTTTTTGTGTCTTTCACCGGTTAGGAGGCGAAGATAAGGCGTCCCGGAAATTTGCACAGGCTGTATTCGATTATTTTTTTCAGGATATGGACCAGAGCATGCGAGAGATCGGTATTGGCGACGAAGGTGTGCGTAAACGGGTTCGAATTATGGTCGAATCGTTTTACGGACGCACAGCCAGCTATATGCAGGCTCTGGAAAACAAGGACAATTCCGCTCTATTTGAGGCCTTTGTAAGAAACATTTATGGCGAGAGCGGTGAAGCTGTTGCGATAAGAGCGCTGGTTCATTACATGCATGAAGCGGTGGAAGGCCTTGCTGCTCTTCCAACCCATGAAATTCTTGCGGGCGACGTCAAATTTGTGGCTCCAAAGATCGAACTTATAAGGGAAAGCGCCAGCGATGGCTGAAACTGAATACCCGTGGGCCTATTTATTCGATGCGGTGCGTCTTGGTAAGAAAACCAAACAGCTAAAGCTTGTCCTCAATGAGAATGAGCGGACGCAGATCGCCAAGGCCTATGATTTGATAGAGCTGCCTGAGTTCGAAGCCAACCTTGAAGTGCGTCCGTGGCGCCGTGATGGACTGGCGGTGCGCGGTCACATCCGCGCCAAAGCTATTCAACAATGTGTTGTTACGCTTGAGCCAGTTGAGTGCCTGGTGGACGAAGAGTTCGATCGTACATTTTTGCCGGATCAAGATTCCCGGGGGCGTCGTCGAAGTGATGATGATACCTTGGAAGTAGATCTGGATATTGATGAGAGTGATCCGCCGGATTATTTCGAAGGCCCGCAGGTGGACTTCGGAGCTGTTGTTTGTGAACACTTTGCGTTGGGTCTGGATCCATTTCCTCGGGCTAAAGGGGTTGAAATGGATGACAAATATGCTCCGGACCCGGAGGAAGAACTGAAACAGGATGAAGAGCAGAAGCCTTCTCCGTTTGCTGCACTAGAAGCCCTTAAAGGCAAAAAATAATCTTAGATTGCTGCAAAGGTTTTTTAGAGGTGGGTGTTGCGAGACGTTTATAATCGAGTATCTTCGCGACGCGCATTTCCACTGAACTTAGGGAAAATGCTCTTAACTATTCCGAGGTCTGCCGATACAAGGGCAGACTTTGTTGGGACAAGGCAAGAAATTGGAAATGTCTGAAAAAATACGTATTTCTCTTGATGCTATGGGGGGGGATTACGGTGTTGAGGTGGTGCTGCCTGGTGCTGATCAGGTGCTGCAACGCTGCCCGAATATCGAATTCCTACTTTTCGGTGACAGTAAAGTCATCGAGCCAATGCTCGAGGAATACCCTCGTCTGAAGCAGGCATCCGTTGTTCATCATACCGATGTGTCGATTGGCATGGACGAAAAACCGAGTCAGGCTTTGCGCAAGGGCCGCGGTAAATCTTCCATGTGGAATGCGATCGCTGCGGTCAAAAATTCTGAAGCAGATGTTGCTGTTTCCGCAGGCAATACGGGCGCGCTGATGGCGATGTCCAAGTTTTGCCTGCGCACCATGTCTGGTATTGAGCGTCCTGCGATTGCGGCAATGTGGCCGACACTTCGCGGTGAATCCATTGTGCTTGATGTGGGTGCTACAATTGGCGCGGATGCGCAGCAGCTGATCGACTTTGCTATTTTGGGCGGCGCTATGTGTCGTTCCGTTCATGGTGTGAAACAGCCGACTGTTGGTCTCCTTAATATTGGTGTTGAAGAGGTGAAGGGTGTTGAGGAAGTGCGTACAGCAGGCAAAATGCTGCGCGAACTGTCTCCTCCAAACCTTGTTTACTCCGGCTTTGTCGAGGGTGATGACATTGGTAAAGGCACCGTTGATGTTGTTGTGACCGAAGGGTTTGCCGGCAATATTGCACTCAAAACAGCTGAGGGAACCGCAAAACAGTTTGCTGGCTACCTACGGGCTGCTATGAAACGTACGCTTATGGCGAAAATCGGTTACTTTTTTGCACGAGGTGCTTTCGAGCGTCTTCGGGCGAAAATGGATCCGCGGAAAGTCAATGGCGGGGTCTTTCTTGGGCTCAATGGGATTGTTATCAAAAGCCATGGCGGAACAGACGCTGAAGGTTTTGGTGCTGCCATTGAACTTGCCTATGATATGGCCAAGAATGAATTGATTAAAAAGATCTCCGAGGATCTGGCAAACTACCATCGTGGTCGTTTCTCAGAGGCTGTAGAAAACTGAAGGGTTTAAAGTGAAGGCACTTCGCTCTGTATTTTTGGGCTGTGGCAGCTATCTGCCTGAAAAAGCACTTACTAACCAGCAGCTTACCGAGATTGTTGACACTTCTGATGAGTGGATCGTTCAGCGTACCGGGATCAAGAACCGTCATATAGCGGCAGAAGGTGAGTTTACGTCTCACCTTGCAGTGAATGCTGCCAAGGCTGCGCTGGAAAATGCCGGTGTTGATGCGCAGGACATTGATCTGATCATTCTGGCAACTTCAACACCTGACAATACGTTCCCAGCAACGGCTGTTGCTGTGCAGGCCGAACTTGGTATCAACCACGGTTTTGCGTTTGACGTTCAGGCTGTTTGCTCTGGTTTTGTTTATGCGGTTACCACTGCCGACGCATACCTGCGCGGTGGTCTGGCTAAGCGCGCACTTGTAATTGGCGCTGAAACATTCTCCCGCATTCTGGATTGGGAAGACCGTACGACTTGCGTTCTGTTTGGTGATGGCGCTGGCGCTGTTGTCATGGAAGCGCAGGAAGGTGAGGCTTCTGCTGAGACCAGCGGTGTGTTGACCTGTCATTTGCGTTCTGATGGCCGTCACAAAGAAAAGCTCTTTGTGGATGGTGGTCCTTCCACCACGCAGACAGCTGGTCATTTGCGCATGCAGGGCCGTGAAGTGTTCAAACACGCGGTTGGCATGGTCACTGATGTGATTGAAGCTGCCTTTGATGCCACTGGCACAACTGCGGAAGATCTGGACTGGTTTGTGCCGCACCAGGCGAACCAGCGCATCATTGATGCTTCTGCTAAGAAACTTGGCATCGCTCCTGAAAAGGTAGTGAAAACAGTTTCCGAGCACGGCAACACTTCAGCCGCATCGATTCCTTTGGCGCTGGACAGCATTGTTAAAGCTGGCAAGGTCAAAAAGGGAGATCTGATCATGCTGGAAGCAATGGGCGGCGGCTTTACCTGGGGTTCCGTACTCCTTAAGTGGTAAAAAGCGGCAAAAAACCCCAGAGGGTTGCATTTCTTAGCAAATGAGCTGTTGACCCTGACGCCGGTTGGCCATACCGTAACTTGTTGAAAGCAAGCTTTATTCTTACGGATCATGGCTTTACCGGAGGAGGGTGGAATGGGTAGTCACACTGTAACCCGCGCTGATTTATGTGAAGCGGTTTACCAGAAAGTCGGCCTATCTCGGACTGAATCTGCCGAACTCGTTGAGCAGGTACTTGCAGAAATTTCTGCCAGCCTGGAAGGCGGCGAGTCTGTCAAATTGTCTAGCTTTGGCTCTTTTGTTGTTCGCTCAAAAGGTGAACGCATTGGCCGTAACCCAAAAACAGGTGAGGAAGTTCCGATCTCTCCACGCCGGGTTATGGTATTCAAGCCAAGCAATGTTCTTAAGCAGCGCATTAATGATGCTCTGGTTGAGGGCGCCAGCTAATTTGCTGCCCCGATAATAGTAAGGTTTAGAGGGTCTGCATCGTGGAGAAGAGCGCCGACGCGTTCCGAACAATTAGTGAAGTAGCGAGTGAACTGGATCTACCGCAGCACGTTCTGCGGTTCTGGGAAACACGATTTACCCAGATCAGGCCTCTGAAAAGAGGCGGTGGACGGCGCTACTACAGACCTGACGACCTTGAGCTTTTGCGCGGTATTCGCCATTTGCTCTATGGGGAAGGCTATACGATTAAAGGCGTGCAACGTATTTTGCGAGAGCAAGGCGTGCGCGTCGTTATGGACGTTTGGAAAGAGGGTGGTGGCGTTGTCATCCCAACCTCGTCCAGCGCCAATACGCCTGTGGGCGTAGCACCTGATCCATCCCAAGTTTCTGAGGGTTCAGTGCGCAGTGCGGCGGAAGCTGCAGTTGCACAGGCTATCATGTCGTCTCCTGAAGAGATGTATGAGCCGCAGGAAGACTGGGTTGCTGAGCGGTCTGTTGAAGAGCAGGCGGTGCTTCCGCTTGAGAGCGAACCTGAGCCGCAGATGCCATTGCCGTCCGGTCTGTTGCCGGATGACGAGCCGGATCAGCATGGCAAAGGCGGGCATGGGGCGTTTGGCTTCATGGATCGCTTGATGGGTTCTGAAAAGGAAGAGACAGCTGGGTCTGCTGGACTTTCCAAGGACAATGTTGACCGGTTGCAATCCACGCTTTTTGAGCTGTTAGAGTGTAAGCGTATGCTGGATCAGGCGCGATAATCTGCAAAAAATGATAGGGTCTTGGGTTGGTGGAACGCTGACCTGAGCGTTGGTTTAAGGGCGTCAGGTACTGCTTTATTGCAGTCGGCGCCCTTTGCTGTTTCAGGTGCGCTGAAATTCATCCCGCAAAATGACTGTGGTTGTCAGGTCCTTAACACCGTCAGTGGATGCGATGGCGTCTCTGACGTTGTTGAGCATCTCCATTGAGGAGGCAACGACTTCGACCACAAGGTCGAGCTCTCCACTTACCGAACTCACGCGTTTAATTTCTGGAAACGCTGCCAATATGTCCAGGATTTCGCGCATGGGTGTGCGTGATAGGCGGATGAACAGGAAGGCGGAGATGTGTGTGGGATCGAGACCACCAATGTCTGCCCTGTAGCCTCGAATTGTGCCGTTGTTCTCCAGCCGTGTGATGCGTTCACTGGTGGCACTGCGAGACAGGTTGATACGGGCTGCCAGTGTTTTGATCGGGATACGGGCTTCTTTGGAAAGGATCGCGATAATCTCGCGATCGGTGGTGTCGAGCATTGAGATTCCTCTGCGTGGGCTATCAGGAAGAGTGCCGTTAAAATACTTATTAATCGCGACATAGTGGCGGTGCAACTGACATAAAGTCGGTGTTCTGAAATATCAGTGTGCGTTATATTCCGGGCAACCGGAGAGACTTATGACTGATATTAGCCATCCCGCCCCTAATTTTGACCGCGATACCATTGCAGCCCTTCTGCTGGAGCATTGGAACCTGAAAGGTGACTTGTCTCCATTGGAAAGCGAGCGCGACCAGAACCATCGCCTTGATGCAGAGGATGGCACCCGCTGGACGGTTAAGCTTGTTAATGCCAGTGAGCCCGACGCTGAGACTGGCTTCCAGACAGCCATGCTGCAGCATCTTGCTGTGTCCTCTCCGGATTTGCCTATGCCGCGCCTGCGCCTGACAAAGGATGGTGGAGCCACGCAGAGTGTCGCCGGACCGGATGGAGCATCTCATGCCATGCGTGTGGTTTCCTGGGTTCCAGGGGTGCCGTTGGCTGAAACTCAGCGTGAAGATGGTGTTGTTGCCAGTTTGGGGACGCTGCTTGGCAAGATGGATAAGGCGCTGCGTGGTTTTGTGCATCCAGGTGCTTTACGTAGTTTTGAGTGGGATTTACGTGCGGCTGGTGATGCGCGTGCGCGCCTGAGTGCCATTGGTGATCCTGATCAGCGGCGCGTGGTTGAGTACTTTATTGATCGGTTTGACGGGATTGTTGCTCCGCAGCTTGCCGACTTGAGAGCTGCTGTCATTCACAATGATGCAAATGACTGGAATGTGCTGGTTGATCCAGAAGATCATTCCCGCGTCTGTGGTCTGATTGATTTTGGTGACAGCCTGCATACGCCTGTGATTGCGGAAGTTGCAATTGCGGCGGCCTATACGATTATGGAGGTGCCTGATCCGATTGGAGCTGCTGCTGATTTGGCTGCTGCCTACCATGCTGAGTATCCGTTGGAAGAAGGGGAGGTTGATCTTCTCTTTGATCTGATTGCGATGCGGTTGGTGACGAGCGTGAGTTTGTCTGCTCTGCGGAAAGAGGAGACCGACGACAATCCATACCTTGCTGTCAGTGAAACACCAGCCTGGAACCTGCTTTACAAACTTTATGGCATGAAACCATCATTTGCGACTGCAATCCTGCGCAAGGCCTGTGGCTTTGATGCGGTGCCGGGTGCTCGGAAGGTGGCGGCGTTTTGTGCAAAAAACCGGAACTCATTTGCCCCGTTGTTTGCGCGCCATCCCAAGCTCATGTCCAAGGCGCTGGTGCCTTATGCTGATCCTGAGAATGAGATGACTGTGACGTCTCGTGATCGACAGCCAGAAGCTGCACAGGAATGGTGGGAAGAGTACTGCGAGGCGCATGGCGTTGAACTTGGCATTGGGCCATGGGGTGAAAGCCGTAGTGTTTATTCCTCCGACTTCTTTGAGAGTCGTTTCATTGAGGGAGAGCGTCGCCGGAACCATCTGGGGTTTGATTTGTTCCTGCCGTCAGGAACCCGTGTTTGTGCGCCTATGGATGGAAAAGTGCGGTCTGTGGTGATTGAGACGGATCCGCTTGGTTATGGCTGCATGATTGCGCTGGATCATGAAACGGATTGCGGTCAGCCGTTTGTGAGCCTTTGGGGGCACATGGCGCATGAGGCGGCGAGCCGATTGAGCGTGGGTGATGTGATCAAGGCCGGTGAGACAGTTGGGTATCTGGGTGCAGAAGATGAAAATGGTGGCTGGGCTCCCCATCTTCACCTACAGCTATGTGCAGATGTTTCTTTGAGTGCCGAAGAAATCCTTGGTGTTGGTGAAGAGAAGTATCTTGATGTGTGGGCAGATTTGTTCCCGTCCGCTATCGATTTTGCCGGGCTCCCGCAAGAAACACTGGGCAGTGCTGGACGATCAGTCTGCGATATCGTTTCATCGCGCCGTCAAAATCTGCTGCCGAACCTTTCCATCTCATACAGCGAACCGATCAAGTTTGTGCGTGGCGAGGGGGCTTACCTTATCGACCATCGCGGGCGGGCTTATCTGGACTGTTTTAACAATGTCTGCCATCTGGGTCATGCACATCCAGATGTGGTTGAGGCCTTGTCTCATCAGGCGGGTTTGCTCAACACCAATACACGGTATTTGCACGACAACATCGTTGAGTACTCTGAGCGTCTGACAGCGACACTGCCGGATGATCTGGCGGTTGCTTCGTTTGTGTGTACGGGCAGTGAGGCGAACAGCCTGATGCTTCGCATGGCAGAGGCGCATACCGGGCGTCGTGATGCAGTTGTTCTGGATTGGGCTTATCATGGCACGACACCTGAGCTGATTGCGCTGAGCCCTTACAAATACAAGCGCAACGGTGGTAAAGGACGGCCTGATCATGTGTTTGAGGCAGCTATTCCGGACGCCTATCGTGCTCCGGCTGACTGGGCACCTGAGGAGATCGCTGCACGTTATGTGCAAAATGTTGCTGAGCAGCTGGACTTGATGAAAAAACAAGGCCGTGCCCCAGCATTCTTCATTGCTGAATCAATTCCAAGTGTGGCTGGTCAGGTGTTCATGCCAGATGGCTATCTGGAGGAGGTCTACAAGCTGATCCGTGCGGAGGGTGGCCTGTGCGTTGCTGATGAAGTGCAGGTTGGGTTTGGCCGTGTCGGATCGCATTGGTGGGCTTTTGAAACACAAGGTGTGACGCCGGATGTGGTTACTATGGGCAAGCCGATTGGCAGTGGTCATCCTATGGCCGCGCTTGTGACCACTCGCGAGGTTGCTGCCAGCTTTAACAATGGCATGGAATACTTCAACACCTTTGGCGGTAATCCGGTCTCCTGTGCTGTCGGGCTTTCTGTGCTGAACGTGATTGAGCGGGATGGATTGCGTGAGAATGCGCGTGTTGTTGGTGATTACATCCTTTCGGGCTTCCGAAAGATGATGGAAAAGTATGAGTTTGTTGGCGATGTGCGCGGGATGGGACTATTCCTTGGTATCGAGCTGGTGAAAGACCGGCGTACCAAAGAGCCTGCAACAGATATGGCGAAACGTATTGCCAACCGCGCAAAAGACCTTGGTATTCTGATGGGAACCGAGGGGCCTTATGACAATGTGTTGAAGATGCGGCCACCGATGATTTTTTCTAAGGAAAATGCGGATTACCTGCTGGATGTCCTTGATCAGGCCATGAATGAGTCTGTTTCAGCTCTGGAAACCATGTAAACTATCAAAAAAGGGCCAAAGTCTGGCCTTTTTTACCTGAAGAATAGGCGGGGACAGGAAGTTGTCTCCGCTTTTTCTTTGTCCTGAGGGCTAACGGGATGAAGGTAAGGGTGAGTTCAATTCATGTTCAAAATCCGGAGGCGTCGCTCTTGATCGCAACGTCCTGAGCGCTCCGGCTTGTTGTTTTGGGTTTGTTTTAGAACAGGTTGGCTTGCCATCCTTTAAAGAACAGGCCCCAGAGTTTGAAGGTGGGCGAACATGGTAACCATTGAAAGCAGTGCAAGCATTACGGCCTGGGGTGAGCGAACCTTTGGGCAAGTGGCTGACCTGAATGCGTTGATTGCGCGGGCAAAAGAAGAGCTTGCCGCTCTGCAACTGGCTGTCGAAAGCGGCGAGAGTTCACGTGATGTCGCTGCTGATGCCGCGGAGATTGCGATCCTGCTGCATCGTCTTGTTGGTTTGCATGGTGCTGAGCTTTCATTTGCCGTTGACGAGAAAATGGCTCGCAACCGCACGCGTATCTGGTCTCTGGCTGGTGATGGTACTGGTCGCCACGTTGCCTAAGCTTTTGATTGCTGCTGCGGGCTGATCTGCCTGCGGCTCTGATCTCAACTTATCCCCCTTGTTGCGCTGGATGGTACGCTTTTGCGTAGGCTAGGCGATCTATGGGGATCATGATGAGTGAGACGACATCGCATCTTAAACTGCCATTTCTGGCAGCTGCTCAAGCGCAAAAGCATGTCACGCACAACGAGGCTTTGGCACTTGTTGATCTGGTTGTGCAGCTTTGCGTTGTTTCCAACAGTGTGAGTGCACCACCTGCAGGCCCCGCAGAAGGGGAGCGTTATATCGTTCCTGCAGCTGCGACAGGTGCTTTTGCAGGACAGGAGAGTAAGATCGCGGCCTTTGATGGTGATATCTGGCGATTTTTAGCTCCAGTTGAAGGTTGGGCGGCCTGGGTGCAAAGCCTTGGCGCGATGCAGGTTTACTCAGATGGTAAATGGATTGGGTATTCTTCTGTCGCTGGACTGGGCGTTGATGACGTTACCGGCGGTGCGGCCTTTCAGCAGGAAAAGACTGTGCTGAGCGAGAGCGCTCATGGTGCGCAGAGCCAGTTTGTGACCGCAGATGAGCTGATCACCGTTTCTGGCGGTTTTACTGAAAGCTCTTTGGTTATTCCCTCCCGTGCAATCGTGTTTTGTGTGTCCACCCGCGTGGTTGAGGCTGTCACGGGTGCAAGCTCCTACGATTGCGGAACTGCTGGTGAGGCTGGCAAGTTTGGAGGCTCTTTGGGGATTGCCGTTGGTTCTAATAATGCAGGCGTGATTGGACCAACTGCGTATTATGCGGACACGCCAGTCCGGATTACTGCGAATACTGGCAGCTTTACCGGAGGCAAGGTTCGATTGTCCTTACATTTCTTCCTGCCAGTGGTGCCGCAGACCTGAGCGATATCTTTGAATTTCATAGGCCGCATCTGCGGTCTTTTTTGTGTTTGCACGGGGGCTTTGGCTCCCGTTTTTTATTAGGAGAGTGAGAGATGCAAGATACCTTTCAACTGATCGTTTCGGACTTGCTTGAGAGTGAAGGAGGGTTTACCCATCGAAGCCGGAAGGCTGATCCGGGTGGTCCTACAAACTTTGGCATCACACAGAAGACCTTGAGTGCATGGCGGGGGGAAACTGTCAGCGTTCAGGAGGTGCGGTCTATGGAGCAGGCTGAGGCTGTCGATATCTTTCGGGCACAGTATTGGGATGCTGTGAAGGGAGACAAAATGCCTTCGGGCTTGGACTATGCGCTTTTTGATTTCGCCGTGAACTCAGGACCTGCGCGGGCGGTCAAGACGCTTCAGAGTATTCTGGGCGTTGCTGCTGATGGTCTGGCTGGTGTTGAAACGCTTGGGGCACTCAAGACGCACAATCTCCGTGATCTGGTGGGTACACTTTCTGCTGAGCGCTTGCGTTTCATGAAGCGGCTTAAGAACTGGCCCTACAACAAAAATGGATGGATGCGCCGGGTGAGGGATGTTCAGCAACGGTCACTTGAGTTGATCAAATCGCCAGCGTCAGCGGTTCAAACATTGCGTGTCCGTGATGGCGTTGTGCCGGATGGGGCTGCCAAAGCGCGGGGCGAAGAAACCTCTGCAATGAGCACCTGGTTGACGCCAGAGGGCGTGAGTAAGGCCGGGGTTCTGATTTCCGGCATATCCGGCATGCTTGCTGGTTCCGGGCCGTTGCAGTGGGCGTTTGCTTTTGCGCTTGTTGTTGCAGCAGGCATTGGTGGCTATCTGATGATCCAGAAAGAGCGAATGGCATAGATTTGAGCGGCACTGCGACTGGAAGGGAGCTTACGCAGCGGTGCCGTAAAGCTCCCCAGCGATTTTGGAGCATCGGGCAATCTGTAATGGGAACTACCAATGACGTTCTGCTAAGGACGTTTTAGTGTGCTTGCAGGTTCTCCCATTACAACCGGGCATCCAAATTCTGAACTGCTGGAAAGGCATTGCAGGTTCCATGAAAAAACTTAGCTTCATTTCTCTTCTTCTTGGTTTTACGGCTCTTACACATGCGCATGCGCATGCGGGTGAGGTGGTTGATCTGCTGATCACCAACGCGCACGTTCTGACCATGGATGCACAAAAAACCGTTTATGACCGTGGGCTTGTGGCAATCAAGGGCAACAAGATTGTTGCGGTGTCTGATGGGTCTGACAGTGCTGACTATAGTGCCGACAAAACCATCGATGCGGATGGCGATATTGTTATGCCCGGCATGATCAATGCGCACACCCACGTTTCTATGACTGTGTTCCGCTCACTGGCTGATGATGTTCCTGATCGCCTGCATCGGTATATCTTCCCGTTGGAAGGGGCGCTCGTCTCGCGTGATATGGTTCGTATTGGTGCAAACCTTGGTAATGTGGAGATGCTGAAGGGTGGCGTCACCACCTATGCTGATATGTATTACTTTGAGGATGAAGTTGCGAAGACGGTCGACCAGATCGGTATGCGCGCTGTGCTTGGTGAGACTGTGATCAAGTTTCCGGTGGCGGATGCTAAAAATGCAGAAGAGGGCATCAACTATGCTTTGAACTTCATTGAGGAATATAAAGACCATCCGCGGATCACACCAGCATTTGCACCTCATGCGCCGTATACAAACACAACTGAAGTGCTCGTGAAGGTAAATGAACTGGCGCAAGAGAAGGATGTTCCGGTCCTGATCCATCTGTCTGAATCTTCTCGTGAAAGTGAGAAGATTGAAAAGCGGATGCCCGGCAAAACGCCAATCGGTTACATGGCGGAAATCGGAGCATTGTCAAAACATTGGGTGGCAGCGCATGCCATCACAGCAAATGATGATGATATCCAGATCTTGAAGGATCATGATGTTGGTGTCTCTCACAATATGAGTGCCAACATCAAATCAGCGAAGGGTGTTGCACCTGCCTTGAAGATGTTCGATCAGGGGCTTCGTATCGGACTTGGAACAGATGGCCCGATGTCTGGCAACACGCTTTCCATCATTGATGAGTTGGGGCAGGTGGCGAAGGTTCACAAACTGGCCAACAAAGACCGGGCTGCGATGCCTCCGGTCAAAGTGGTTGAAATGGCAACCATTGGTGCTGCTCGTGCGCTGCATATGGAGGATAAGATCGGATCATTGGAAGTTGGGAAACTGGCTGATGTGATCATCATCGACACCAAAGCGCCCAACATGGTGCCAATCTTTAACCCATACTCTGCGCTGGTCTATTCTGCTTACGCCACCAATGTCAGCACCTCGATTGTTGATGGCCGTATCCTGATGGACAAGCGTGACGTGCTGACCGTGGATGAAGATCAAATCCGAAAGGAAGCGCAGGAATTTGCTGAGGTTGTCCGCAAAACAGTCATCGATAAAGGTGAAGTTGTTCAATAGGTCTTATTGAGAATTACATTTACGAGGGGACTGGCTTGGTCAGTCCCCTTTTTTTGTGCAAGCAACTGCACATTATCCGGTGCGGCAGGTTAGGTTGACCCAACCCGCAAAAATATTGGTTTTGTGAGAAAAATGGTCGGGTAGGCCGGATTTGAACCGACGACCCCTTCACCCCCAGTCACGGGCATCTACCTCAACTCATTGATGTTTAACAATTGGCACCACTTTACTAATTCAATAAAGCCAATGAATCTAACAGGGCCAGTCTGGGCTTGGTACGAGTGTACCAACGTCCAGCGCGGCTGCAGCGCTGGCCAAATACTCTGGACTAAAGCGAGCGTAGACCTTGCGAGTAATGTTGATACTCTCGTGCCCCAAAAACTGACTTACTTCGTCCATTGGTACACCTGCCTCGATCATCCAAACTGCTGCAGTATGCCGTAAAACATGGGGGGAAACATCGTTCAGGTTCGCCCGTTCCACTGCACGCTTGAACCCTCGTTTGATGCTCGTGAGGGACTCGCCGCGCCACTCTATAACGTGATCGCAGGATCTATTGATCTGAGCTGATTTGAGTTCGGCGTACAATAGATCGTTGATAGGCACAACGGCACGGCCCTTTTGCATCATACTTGCCAGAGGGTCTTTCAAGATGATTTTTCGTCTGTCGAAATCAACTCGATCCCAGGTCAATTGTAATATTGCCTCTACGCGAGCAGCTGTGGTGAGGAGTAGTATTATCGCGAGACGGATATGTGGGCTGTTGGCGGCGGCTACGAGCTTTGAGAACTCAGCTTTTGTGAGATGCCTGTCCCGTGGAGGCGGGTCACTGGGGACTTCGATAAATGGTGCCTCATCAAGGTACTTGTGTTTAACCGCCCATCTGAGCGCGAGGCGTAGATATTTTAGTTCACTAACAAACGTGGACTGCTTTCTTCCTTGCTTCGCTCGAAATACCGCATAATCCCTGCAATGCTGTACCGTGATGTCTTCTGGGACTTTGTTCCCAAAATGTGGAGCGAGAGCTTTCCAATAGTGGCCCATTGTTTCGTGGGCCCGCTTCCCTTGAGCTTTCTTGTCTTGTTGGCAGAGTTTATACAAATCAGCCACAGAGTGTTTTGTGTAACCCTCTGCGGCTTTTATGATGTTGGGGAGTATGCGCTCAGCTAGATGGTACTCAGTCGCGCCCGTCGAAATTCTTCTGCGCTTGCCTGTGTTTGGGTCTTTGAACTCGACGACCCACTTTCCTCTGTGGCTAGTGAGCTTATACTCTGCTCCCATTGCTCTACCTCCGAAACCGGGATGCGGTACGCTGTGCCAAATCGCGTGCCGTGAAGTTCTCCTCGGTTGATCATGTTACGAATGGCTTGATCTGACAAGCCCCAGCGCTTGGCGACCTCTTTAGGGGTTAGCATCGTCCTACCTTCCATCTCAATAGTCCTCTTTGGTGTTGACGTAGAAGAAGCAGTGTTAACTCTCTGACTATTCGGCATTTCTATCATCCTTCAAATCAGTCGCTAGCGACCTGAGTATAAACATGCGGTTGGTGGGTTTAGATGGTTATTGCGATCAGTAGTTTTTCAAGAAAGTTGGATGTGTGGTCATGGAGGGCTTCTGGCATGTGTTCTTTGACCTGCTCTACAAGCTCTGGAGGAGCATTTACAGCAACAGCAGTCAGGATCTCTGCCAAGGCCTCAGGCTTGGTCGTTAGCTTGATGCCGATGTGAATGGGGGTCATGCCGGGCTCCAGCTGCATCACTCACTCCTACGGTTATCGAAGAGAGAAAAAGGGAGAGAGGTAGTCACGACCCAGAGGTGATACATGTTGGCACCGTCAACGATTTCTGCCTGTGGAGGGTAAACTTCGACGGCGGTGGCGGTTGGTCCAGCAAGCTCATCTTTAATGCGTTGCATTTCGGGCCATGATGGGCGGACTTCAGAGAGGCACGTGATTGCAAGGTGGTGGATGCCGTTGGATAGTGTGCGGTCCAGAACGCTAAACACATCATTCTTATGCGCTCTGGTGAACTCTGCCGCCCATCCGTGCCCAACGGTCCCCTCGGAAAACTCTTTGATCTGCCATATCCCCCAGTCCTCACGTGCTCGATTGATTTTCTCGCGCTTTATAAGCTTTTGTTGCTCTCTCTTAGAGAGATCGTATGGAGTCAGGTCGATTGTCATTGCGGTGCCTTGCAGTGTTGAGAGAAGGGGTAGCGGCTCAGGTGCGCCTTTCCTGAGCCGCTACTGCCGAGGCGACGCTTTCGCGCTTGGGAGGAGTAACCCTTCCGTGGCTA
>NZ_LMCH01000012.1:0-89587 GCF_001623095.1 Pseudovibrio sp. Ad5
ACCGGCATTAATGATGTTGCTGACATTGCCTCCGATAATTACATCGTCCGAAGCTGTGCCATCCAGTCTTATGCGTTCGTCTTGCAGAAGTTCAATTTTGCTCAAACTCGTCCCGTCAGCAAACTCAAAGCGCTCAATGTGCTGGCCCATGTCTGCAATACGCAGTTCTCCGGGCTGACCGTCTTTGTCCCAGGAGAAGCGCAGGACCTGACCTTGTGTTTCATAATCAAAACTGTCGATTGTAAGATCAGAAAGTTTTAGGTCCTTGAAGTGCAGGATATCCGTCCCGCTGCTGGACCATTCGGCACTACGAGAGATCCAGAGCTGCCCATCATCTTTTCCAATCAGATAGGTGTCATCTCCTTCCTGGCCGAGCAAATGTTGCCATGAGCCAGAGTATCCACCCGCATCGAGGAAATCGTTGCCAGCACCGGCATAGATGAGGTTAGATGTTTTTCCGCCAACAATAAAATCGTTTTGAGCCGTGCCATCAAGGCGGATGCGGTCCTGCGAAGCAGAGGACGATGTAACGGAGGTGTTGTCGACCTCTCCAAGTTTGAGCTCATATCCATCAGCAAATCTCAAGGTATCGATGCGATTAGCATACTCAGCAAGGTTGAATAGATTTGCTTGAGCACTGGAAGATCCACTTCCTCCAAAGCTTGAGACAGTGGTGTAGGTTGCTTTTGTATTCCAGTTTTTGATACGAATGCTGTCGGAGAGATCGGCAAGAGCAGCATCTGGATTATCTGGGTCCAGCACATAGATGATCAGATCTTTGCCTTCAGTGCGTAGTGTGACTTCATCGAGCTTGAGATCTGTCAGAATGAGGAGGTCATCAGAGCCGTGTTGGTCTGAGATTGTGTCTTTGCCATCACCGCGAGAGTAGATGTAAGTATCATCTCCTGCGCCACCTTGCAGATTGTCGTCTCCAACGCCTCCAACCAGAAGATCATTATGGCCTCCACCTTTAAGCGTATCGTTTCCTTCGCCACCAAAGAGGCTGTCATAATCATCACCACCATCAAGGATGTCGTTGCCCTCTCGGCCAATCAAATAATCATTGCCATCCTTACCTTTGAGGGTCTCATTCCCAGCTGCCCCTTCAATCCAATCATGCCCGCTTGAGGCTGAGACAGTAGCGCCCTCAGCAGCTTTCCGGAAGCTACTCGAAAAACGAGATAGTGGTACTGAGACGCCTGAGGCAAATTGCAGGCTTTCAATTCGGTAAGAGGCTTTATCCCAATCCTTAATCCGAATAACATCTTCCACCCCGCTGAGAGGCTGGTCATGGCTATCACTCGGCAAGATATAGATCAGAAGATCATCGCCACTTCTTTTCAAGGTGATGTCTTCAAGCTCAATACCATCAGCAAAGCGTATTACGTCAGTGGCAATTTCTGCCTGAGAGGGGGTAAATAAAGTTCCCCCGGATGAAGACCCTCTCGAGGTAAATCCTGAAAGCACAGAAACTCCAAGGACGGTCCCTGAAGAGGATTTCTCACCACTTGCGTCTTTGATTGTGTCTTTGCCATCACCTCTGCTGAAGAGATAGGTGTCTGCGCCTTTGCCCCCTTCGAGGAGATCATCTCCCTTGCCCCCAGCAAGAGTGTCATTCCCATCTTCGGCTTTTAGCGTGTCGTTTCCCTCACCGCCAACCAGAATGTCTTCTTTGTCATTGCCCGTGATGGTATCATTACCCTTGCCACCAAAGGCCGCCTCCTGAGTTGAGACGTGGATGGTCTCATTGGTGTCGTTTCCAATGAGCACTCTCATGTCGTTGGTGGTGACGTTCAGCCCTTCCACGCCAAAAGACGCAGTCAGGTCTTCTTCTTTTTCCAGATCAAAGAGGAAGACATCTTCGTTGTTGGTTTGCCCGGTGTTGTTGCCGGTCACCTTGTGTTCTACGGACCGGGCCAGATCTACGCTGAGCTGTGCGCGGGTGAGTGTATCTGCGTTAAGGTCTTCAAGATGCTCCGCCAGTTCTGCAAGTTCAGGTTCCCGGCCAAGTGTGCTTTGATAGGTTCTTGCGACAAAGCCAGCATCACTTAAAGTGCCATAGCGGGTGGTGTACTCATCGGAATCAAGCAGGCCCTGCGCCAGCGCAGTGTGATTGAGCTGGCTGTTGTCCGCGTATTGGACAAGCATCTCAATCTCAGAGATGTCCATCTTTCTGTCGAGCACGCTGTCATAGATTTGAGCAGCTTCTTGCAGCAAACGGTTTTTTGCCGCCTCATCAAAGCGCTGTGAGGTTACCGTGGTTGAGCCATCAACTGTCTTTTCTATGCGCCAGGTCTCCAGACCATGGGCATCGATCTCATGGCTCACTTTGATATGTTCATTGCTTGAAGACGCACTTACCCCGTTGTCCCAGGTGTAACTGCCATCGTTCAACACTGAACGTGCGATGGTCTGCGTGATGCCCTCACGCAAGATCGTGGTGGTTAGGCCGTCAGATGAGGTTTGGGTCACAAAGTTCTTTTGAGCTGAACCGTTCGCACTGTAAGCCGTCTCTGTGACGGTCTTGCTGCCATCTGCCAGCGTTTTGGTGACCTCTGTTTTGTCTTTCCTGCCATCACCATCAAAATCAAAAGTCTTTGAGACAGTCCGGCCATCTGCACTGGTGACTTTCTGATAACTGGAGCGCAGGCTTCCACCCTCATTGCGCTCCGTGCTGGTAAAGGTGGTACTGCCATCTGTACCTAAAATGGTTTCATCAACGGTGGTGGTATCAGTTTCCCCATCACCATTGGAATCAACCGTAGTTGTTGCGGTCAGGCCATTGCCTGATGTGACAGTGGTGCTGGAATACTTGAGTGCATCGCCGTCTTTTTCCTCAAACACCTTCACCTGATTGCCAGTCTCATCATAGGAGATACTGGTCTTGCGCAAGATATCCGCACGGCCATCGCCATCCAGATCGAACGCATAGGATTGCTCATGCCCATTGGCAGAGGTGGTCTGAGTAACAAGTGTCCCTGCAGTCCCGTCTTCGCGAAGCTGAGAATGGACCGTGGTCTGATTGCCGCTTAGGTCCAGCTGTGTCTCGATCTTTTGATCTGTCACACCATCCCCGTCCAGGTCGATGGTAGAGGTCCGGCTACGCTCATCTGCACTGGTCACTGTCGTGGTGCTATGGAGTTTTTGTCCATCATCAGCGCTGAGCGTGTGCGTTTCTGTTCCGCCGCCAGAGGCCCCCAGTTCACGGTCTACTGAACGGTTGGTGTTTCCATCTCCGTCAAAGTCAGTGGTCTCGCTCACGTGCAGACCATCACCGCTTGTGGTGCCTGTGGTTTTTGCGACCAATAAACCACCAGTATCTGTGGTCGTCGTGGTTCGCGTCACGTCTCCGTTGCTGGCAAAATCTGTTTCAAACGAAGAACTCGTTTCAAAAATACCATTGCCATCCCGGTCAAGACGTACTTGCCCGCTCAGTCCATCATCAGCAGTCTGTGTCTCAAGACGTGCGGCCGCATAACCCTGACCATTCATATGGGTCACGGTCTGTGTCCGGCTGCCATCATCAGACAATACGGTGACATCACTGGTGCTGCGATCTGTGACGCCATCTCCATCCAGATCAAGTGTTGTGCTGGTTTGAAGACCATTGCCGCTTTTGCTTTGCACCGTTTTGGCCAGCAACCCGCCGCTCTCAGAGTAGTAGGCCATCGTAGATGTGGTCACACCATCATCACCAATCACGGTGCTGACAACCTCATCTTGATGACCATTGCCGTCCACATCCACCGACCGTGTATGAGAGCGTTCATCTGCACTCATCGTGCTCACAGTCTTGCTCAGCAACGACCCATTTTGAGCTTTAATGCTGCTGGTTGTGGTCTGGCTGCCATCTGCGGCAAGCACCCTCTGAGTGTTGGTCGTTCGATCGCTCTGACCATCACCATTGAGGTCATCACGGCGCGTGGAGACCAAAGTGTCATCAGAGACCTCCAAAACCGTATGTTTCAGAAGCGTACCATCCTGCCCCTTCAAAGAGGTCGTGGTGGTTTGTGAGCCATTCCCATTCAGGCTGCGGGTGGTTTCTGTTCGGCGCTCATAGACACCGTCACCATCCTGATCGAGCTGTTCCGTGACGCTTAGGCCATTGGCGCTGGTCAGCGTAACGCTTTCACTTTGCAACTCGCCATCTTTTGACTGCGTGCGCACAGATGTCGTGACCTGACCATTATCTGCAACAGTCTGCGTGGTGATCTGATCAGCCTGACCATCACCATTCACATCGACTTCGCTTGAACGGTAGCGCTCGTTGTCTGAGACTGTTTCAACAGAACGAGTGCGCAGCTCACCAGAACCGTCGCGCAGCTCAACTGTGGTGACAAGGGACCCATCCACCTGAAGCTCCGCTTCTGTTGTTTTGACAAGGTCGTAGGTGCCGTCACCATCCGCATCTGTTTTAACAACAGAGCTTAACTCATCATCGCTGAGGGTCGCCTGTGTGCGGCTCAGGAGCGATCCATTATCAGAGCGGGTCTCAGACGTGCGAAGGGTGCTGCCGTCAGCTTTAAGCACAGTGGTGTCCTTAACACTGCGCTCAAAGGTGCCATCACCATCATCATCCGTTTGCGTCACGCTCTGCAGGCCGTCATCACTGACGCTTACCGTGCTTTGGCTGCGCAAAGAGCCATCTGCATTGCGGGTTTCCTGTACGGTGGCTTTGCTGCCATCGGTATTCAGCACTGTTATACTTGTAACTGTCACGTCGATAGATAAATCACCATCCAGATCTCTTGCAACGCTTGTGGTCAGACCATTGGCGCTGGTGGTGGTCAGTGTTTGTCCAAGCGCCGTGCCGTCATTGGCATAAGAGGTCTCATGCAGGCTGACTGAACCATCTGTCTGCTCCGTGCGTATGGAAACGGCATCACTGTTGCCATCCCCGTCCAGATCAACGCTTGTGGTCTTCACGCGCCGGTCTGCGCTTTCCTCCACGACCTGTTTTGAGATCAGGCTGCCATCGCCAGCATAGTCTGAACGGGTCTGGCGTGTACCGCCATCGGTTTCCTTCGCCAGAACCTCAACAGTGCGGGCATCGATCTGACCATCCCCATCTACGTCAGTGGTTGTGGTAACACTCAAACCATCCGCACTGGTGCTGACCTTTGCTTGAGAACGCAGCGAGCCGTCAGAATTGCGGGTGGTAACGGTTCGCGTTGATTTGCCGCCTCCATCAGTACTGGTGATGTCTTGAACAGCAACATCCGTATCCCCATCCCCGTCACGGTCTGTGTGTGTGGTGGTCCGCAGACCGTCGGCACTGGTGGTGGCGACCGTCTTTGCATTCACAGAACCATCCGCATTACGGGTCCAGCTTGTGGCAACTCGATCCTGAGTTGTAGAGTTGGACACGACTGAAGACACAACCTCGTTAGCCTCAAGGCTCCCATTCTGGTTGAGGTCTACAAAGGTCTGTTGGCTGACCTTGTCCGCGCCCAGTGTTTCCCGGGTCATAGCGCGCACAGACCCGTCCGCGTTGGTCTGCGTAACTACCTGCTCACGGCTGCCATCTGCGGCAATCGTGGTGGTATCCACGATGGTCAGATCAATGTCGCCATCGCCATCCTGATCTGCTGTTGTGGTCTTGGTCAGCGCATCAGCAGACTGAACGGTTGTCGTTGAACTGCGCAGGGAACCATCACCATTCTTAATGGTGAGTTCAGAAGTCGTCTGGCCATCTGCTGCAACCGTAATTGACAGCTCTTCACGGGTGTCCGTGTCACCATCTCCGTCCAGATCCCGCTCAACCACTTTTGTGCGACCATCTGAGCTGACATCTTCTTTGACGTGCGAGCGCAGTGAGCCATCCTGATTGGTAATCGCAATCGTCTCAGACCGGCTGTCATCACCGTTTACGGTTACACTGTGGGTCTGGGTGGTATCAGCGGACCCGTCACCATCCTGATCGTGCCCATCTACACGCACGGTTCCATCACTGGATACAGTTTCACTGCGAGAGGTGATTACAGATCCATCCTGGGCTAGAGCACTGATGGTAATGATCTGGCTGCCGTCGCTTTGCGTTGCCCGCACTTCGTTCTGGTCGAACCAGCCACCGCCTGTCATATCGCGCTCAATGGTCAGGGTGTTCCCATCTGCGCTGGTTGTGGTCTGAATGCGACTGCGCAGGACAGCACTGGCTATATCGCTGCCAGCAAAATTGCTCTCTGTTTGCGTGCGGCTGCCATCAGAACCAACCACCGTCACAATACTCTGGATCCGGTTCGTAACCCCATCCCCATTGTCATCATAGCGGTTGGTGAGGACAAGCCCGTCTGCGCTGGTAACAGAGTGGATCTCATAGGCTTTGCTGCCATCGCTCTCATAGGCCGTCGCAATCAGCGTGCGTGCGCCAGCGCCATCAACACTCTCCATCTGTTCCACCCGATAACCCATGTCGGATGCAGCAAGCTTCATGTCGCCCACTGTGCCTGTGGTTCCATCAGACCAGGTAAAGGTGGTCTGACCGGCGATAACAGAGCCATCACTGAGCTCAATGTTGGAGGCATCCGCCGTCAGGTTGATCTGCGTAATCCCAAGCTCGGTCAATGTTTTGACGCTGGTGGACCCGTCCGCATTGGTCACCAGCAGCTTGAACTTGGCAAAGGCAGCATCCTCTGCACTCAGGACCCCATCGCCGTTGCTGTCAAAGACAGAGGCCAGCGCTTCCATGTCACTGGTGGCTGTTGGATCCCATTCAGTGAACACAAACTGGCGTTTTTCGGTGATCGCATCGCGGCCATCGGGATCATAAAACAGCACCCCATCACCACTGGCTGCCCAGGCCGTGCGATGCTCCAGACCATCCCCACCTGCATCCATGAAGATCGTCGACTGATCCAGCCGCGTCACCTGAATGCCATTGCCATCCAAATCAAGAATAACCGGATCAACAAACTTGTTGTGTACCCGAAAGCCTGCGGCCACATAAGTGTGCAGCTCGGCTACTGTGAAGTTGTAGACCGTATGACGGCCTTCAACGTCCGCAATCTGCTCAATGGTATGGAGCGAACCATCAGCACGAACGATCTGATCTCCCACCCGAAGCTCAGCAACAGGTCGGAAACTGCCATCAGCCAGCAAGAACGGATGCTCAGAGGTGACCTGCACACCATCCACATCCAGAACTTGTCTTTTGCCATGGACAAACAGATCAGTAACTTCGCACGGCTCAAGCGCACCAAGACCATCAAAGGCCATGACATGATCTTCAAGGGCTACTTGTTCGATCGGCTTGGCAGAACCATCTGCCATCAGGATCAGTGTACCTGCAACAAAACAAGTTTCGCCTACACCACCATCGCTCCAGCCAGATCCGACATCAGGAGAAGACCCGCCACCACCAGCATCAGGGTCACCGTATGAACTTCCACCGTCGCCACCATAACCGTGATCATCTCCGCCATCAGAGCCGAACCCCCAGCCACCTCCGCCATAATCGGAGCCATCAGAAGAGGTGCTGCCGCTGTCGCCGCCAGCAAAACTTCCATCCGTCTGAACCCCACCAGTAGACGATCCAGTTCCATCCTCATTCCAATATGACGATGTGCTTCTTTGGTGGGCACTGTTAGTATTACGATCAGAACCTGACGAAGCCGCTTCATCCAAATCATGATATAATTGATCTGTCGGATCGCCAGGAAGCGGTG
This sequence comes from Pseudovibrio sp. Ad5, assembly GCF_001623095.1. NCBI lineage: Bacteria > Pseudomonadati > Pseudomonadota > Alphaproteobacteria > Hyphomicrobiales > Stappiaceae > Pseudovibrio > Pseudovibrio sp. Ad5. The sequence continues at coordinate 7,665 of NZ_LMCH01000012.1, forward strand.
GGCGAGAAACTATTGTTGGCGGTATTCCGGCATTCAGGGCATTAGGATCATGATATAGGTTACCAGCCTGCCCAAAAGGTTGAGGTAAACCAATTGACACTGGAGTGCCTGCATTCAAAGCATTGGGATCTAAATAAAGGTTCCCGACCCCTCCGACCGGAGCAGCTGCCTCCGGCAGGCCGATTGTCACCGGAATACCCGCATTAAGTGCATTGGGGTCAGAATACAGACTACCAGTGTTGCCAAAGCTAGGAATCTCAGTGTCTATACTTCCGCGAAGGTTCCAGTCGCTTCCGAGGGAGGGGGACGGCGAGGAAGAAGGTAGTATATTATTTACCCACTCTTCTATGTATTTCTCGCCAAGAATCGCACCAAAGCCACCGAAGATAATTCCACCACCGATAGCGCCTGCTGGCCCCAATAAAAAGCCTCCAGCAACAGCTCCGGCTTTCCCTCCTAAATAAGCTCCTCCGAGTGTTCCTCCGAAGCCGGCAGTCTCCACAGCAATCTCATGAGGGTCTCCAGTTCCGAGTGCCGCAATTACGTCTCCTGAGGCCAAAATGGTACTACTATAAAGATTAACTCTTGCAGCAACTTTTGAAGAAATCCCGCCGTAACTCTCGGCTAATGCGATTGAACTCTCACGGATAACCCCGATAGAATAGTTAGCAACATCTTTAGCTGATACTGACAGATCTGGTTCAGAAGATGTAGTCGGTTTTGGCTTAGGAAGGCGCCCCCATTGGGCGTCTTTTCTGTAAATTGTAAGTTCAATCATGAGACACCCATTTAACGAGCTTGAGCAGTTTTACACAAAATATGATCGGTTGAGAGAGCGCAGCAGAAAAGAAGAATGCGTATGCCACACAAAGTATTGGGTAGGGATACCCAACAAACAAATAGAATGTCCCCAAATAATTACTTACAGAAAAGTTAGGATTAAAGAATAACAATACATATGTAGACGATAAAAATAGAAATATAGATAGAATGGAAAGCATTGCCATTCCGATATTTATTTTCTTATCAGAGCATAATCTCAAATAACTCATAGATAAAATAGCTGCGAGGGGTATTATACTAACAAGTGAAGTCGATGAGCTAATTAAGTACTGATAAGAACTCAGCTCATTAATTGATTTCAAGACGTAGAATCTATCAGCAAGCAATGGAAATGCATGAATATAGGGGATGAGAAAATCAAAACTTGAAGCAGCTATTATCCGAGGAAATAGATAAGATGGTATCAATATGGTAAAAATTGAAATCACAAGAAACCAACGAGATATTCTGCTCCATGAAACATAAAGTTCATAACTATCATAAATAGAAGCAGCGAACGGAAGAAATGTCATGTACTTCTCCCTCTCCTGAATATACTTGCTTTTATTAATATTACTCATTATCTTTCTTGCGCCACATAAGTATTATAGGATTTATTCTTTTTTTGCATGAGATTGTCGATATCAGGTCTTGACCATTCTTATTAATACTTCTTAAGGCATGCATTTTCCAACATACTTTCCGCTCCAGCAGAGAACATATATGAGAAGAGGAACCGGAAAAACCAAAAGCTGTTCAACGTTACTGCGTGCCCGTCCTAGAGGACACAACCTAGATTAAGCGCTTTGCTGTGATTTCACGAGGACGGAAGATCTCGCTACATGAATTCATTTCAGCTTAAGCGCAAATTAAACGTATTGGTATTGCGTACATCCGCAAAGTGACATCTGGCTCCAGGAGAAAAGGCTTTGAAGCTTAAGAAGCGCAGTGTAGCAGAGTGGGCTCAGGCATGAACTGCTGGATATCTTCTAAGGCGCATGGTGGTTTGTCGGCTAACACCGTGTTTTCTGGAAGTTGCGGAGACACTCATACCGCTCTCCAGGTCCAGAAGAGCTTCCTGCTTCTGCTGAGATGATAGGCGCTGCGGCCTGCCAAGTGATTTACCCTCAGCCTTAGTGCGCTGCAGACGTGCGTGACATGGTGGTGGTTCCGTCCAAAATTGATGTCCGAAACTATAAGCCTGTCCATAATGCGGTCAATCTAATATTTGAACAGGCGTTGGAGCCCTGTCCGTAAACCACCGTTTTTGAACAGATGTGGTAGTCATATTTCAAACAGGGAGAGACACAATATGGCCCGCCGGACGCTCTTAAAACCTAATGACCGTACTCAGCTCTTTGGCATTCCCTCAGATGAAGAAAGCCTGATCAGGCACTATACGCTTTCTGCGGCTGATTTGACTGAAATTGAGGGGCGTCGGCGTGACCACAATAAGATTGGCTTTGCCATTCAGCTCTGTCTCATGCGTTATCCGGGGCGCGTGTTGCAGGTGGATGAGATCCCGCCAAAAGCCATGCTGGATTATGTGGCCCAGCAAGTCGGCATCAATCCAGCGGTGTTCCAGATCTATGCAGAACGTGAAGAGACACGGCGTGAACATGCCAATTATCTGTCGCATTACGTATCCAGGCGGCCCGCCACTGCAGAAGATCGCCGTGCAGCTTTGACTGCAGCACTTCATGCAGCCTCAGAAACCGACAGCGGCTTTGAGATTGCCTCTGCAATAGTGACTGCTTTGCGAGAGCGGGACGTCCTGCTTCCAGCGCCTGAAACCTTAGAGCGGATTGGTCTTGCCGCTCGCTCCTTAGCACGTCGCCGGGCAGAAGAAAGGTTAATTTCAGGGATCAGTTTAGAGACGCAGACTAAACTTGAAGGGTTGCTAAAGACTGATCCAGAGCTCGGGCAGACGCCACTCCATTGGCTGCGCTCCGCTTCAGAAGCGCCGGGAGCTTACAACCTGTTGGGATTATTGGAACGGCTGGAATTCCTGCGTGCGCTGCACATTGACCCGGATCTGCAAGCAACAATCCCTCGAGGGCGTTGGGACCAGATGGTACGCGAGAGTGATGTCACACCAGCCTGGCTTGCTGGTGATTTCAGGGCAAACCGCCGTCTGGCGATGATTATCGTGCAAGTCCTCAAGCTCAGTCAGAAAATCACCGATGATGCGCTGACTATGTTCATCAAGCTCATGGGGCGCCTGTTCTCTCAGGCCAACAACAAGAAAAAGCAACAACAGGTCGATACCCAGAAAGAAACGTCAAAGGCATTGCGCTTGTTTCTAAAGACCATCTCAACACTTCAATCTGCACGAGAAAGCGGGGAAGACGCGCTTGCAGCGCTGGACCGTCAAGTAGGATGGCTCCAGCTAGAGCAAGCGCAGCAAGGTGTGAGCTCGCTTGTAGCACAAAATGATGCTTCCGTTCTTACCCTGGCTGCTGCTCACTATGGAACATTACGCAAATATTCAGGCTCTTTCCTCAAGGCTTTTGAGTTTCGCTCTGCTCGTCGGTATGATCCATTGCTTACTGCCATCGATACGCTGGGGAAGATGTATGCTGAGGGACGGCGCGTTCTGCCTCGCCCTGTACCCAGTTCCCATTTTGGGAATTCGGAACACCGTTTGATTTTCAGTCAAGCAAAGCCGGATCGACGTCTTTATGAGATCGCGACTTTGGCCGTTTTGCGTGATCGCCTTCGTTCTGGAGATGTCTGGGTCGAAGGTAGCCGGTCGTATCGCCCTATCAAAGAGCACTTGATGCCGCCCGCTCAGTTTGCTCAGCTCAAAGACAACAACGATCTTGCCCTTGGCGTTCCGTTAGATGGTGCAGCGTGGCTATCGAAGATGCAGGAACAGCTTGACTTCAACATCAAGCAGCTGGCCTACCGAGCACGCAATGGCAAGCTGAAGGACGTCCGACTGGAGAACGGTACACTCATCGTCACTCCTCAGGCCAGCGATGTTCCTTCAGGCGTTGAGGAGCTGAACGAGGAACTCACGCAGATGTATCCGCATGTAGAAGTGCCCGATCTTTTGCGGGATGTGCATGAATGGACCGGTTTTGCAGATCAGTTCACCCATGTGCGCACTGGGGATGCACCAAACAACATTACGACCATGCTGGCAGGCACGCTGGCGGACGCCACAAACCTTGGCCCAAAAAGGATGGCTGGAGCCTCAAAAGGGATCAGCGCTCATCAAATTGGTTGGATGAGGATGTTCCATGCCAGGTCCGAGACCTACCGGGCTGCACAGGCTTGCATCGCAAATGCCCACGCCCTACATCCCCACAGCCTGCTTTGGGGCAGCGGGTCTACCGCTTCAGCTGATGGTCAGTTCTTCCGCGCCAGCGACCGGGCTGAAAAGCTTGGAGATGTAAACCTTCATTATAGCAATGAGCCTGGTTCGAAATTTTATAGCCACTTATCCGATCAATATGGGTATTTCGGCATCTTGCCCATCAGTCCGACAGAAAGTGAGGCCTTATATGTGCTCGATGGACTGTATGACCATGAAACCCGCTTAGAAATTGAAGAGATCTTTACTGATACGGGCGGCGCGAGTGATCACGTATTTGCCTTGTTGATGCTGACGGGACATCGGTTCTCACCACGACTGCGGAACCTAAAAACCCGAAAGATACATGCTTTTGAGAAGGCTGAGGCCTATCCGGCTCTCGCCAGCCATATTGGTACTCCAATCAACACTACTCTCATTCTGGATCATTGGGAGGATCTGCTGCATCTGGCAGCTTCTGTGACAACCAGAGCAGTGTCTCCGTCAACCATATTGAAGAAGCTGGCCTCTTCCTCAAAGCCCAGCCTTCTTGCCAAAGCCCTGCGAGAACTGGGCCGTTTGGAACGCTCGCTGTTTATGATCGAATGGTATTCTGATCCTGCCTTACGGCAACGCTGCCGAGCAGGCCTCAACAAAGGTGAAGCGGCTCACAAGCTCAAACGAGCGGTATTCTTCCATGAACGCGGTGAGATCCGCGATCGCTCATTTGACGGCCAGGCATTTCGTGCCTCAGGTCTCAACCTTGTCGTCAGTGCTATCGTTTACTGGAACACGGTTTATCTCAGCCGCATCGTCCAACACCTCCGCGATCAAGGTCGAGATATTCCCAACACCCTGCTCAAGCACATTTCCCCTCTCGCATGGGAGCACATCAATCTGACAGGTATCTATTCCTGGGATAGCGAGCTTGCATTTAATGATACCTACAGACCTCTACGACTTCCGAGACTAATATCAGACGCAGCCTGATGTTCTAGCTCTGTTCTTTCTTAGCGTACGATTTTTAGCAAATCTTGTTCTGGCCCCTTTTACGCCAATTGAGATCTGGACAGGGCTGCATGTCGAGCTGGAGAACTGGCGCTTGAAATGTAGCCATGTGAACGAAGACCTGCACCCACTAAGAGATACAGAAAACTCAGTATATCTGAATGAGCTGCAAGCATTTCCCGCCAGAAAGTGGGCGCTGATTGGCGATGGTGCTGGCTGGACACCGGTTTCAGCCATGGCACTCTCATGGTGTGAGGGCACAACATGGAAAGGCGTGCTGAAGGCGTGGGAAGCCATCAATAATCTTGATCTGGAATCTGATGTGACCAGCCTGTCTGCCCAAATGACCAATCCAAAATTATTACCAAACCCAGACCTGGCGACAGTGCTGAAGCTCGGGCAGTCACCGGGAGGAGCATGGGTCTTGCTATCTGCCTTGCGCCTTCATGACAAACCAGTGCGATTTGATGAGACGCAGGTTTCTCGCAATTCCATGCACTCCGTGCTCTGGCCGCTCATAGAGCAATGAGTGTCGCTGGGTACTCTTCCCTGACGTTTTGAGCGCAATCAGCTAATTCCTCCCATCCTTTCTTCCGTTTTGATCTGAAGGCACCGCAGCAGGGCTTGCGCCCTCACGCGAACTAGATCGTCACTCACCTGACCACAATCTTCCTCGCCTTTCAGGCTCCGGGAGATCATGGACAGCCTCCCTCCTCACCAGCTCCCGCTCACCCGTTTTATTGGCAAGGAAAGTAGAAACGGACCTTCCAGAGACGGAGCAAACACCATGAAAATCTCAGACGCCCTTTCCATCCTCGGACTTTCTTCAGGTGCATCACAAGACGAAATCAAATCCACTTACAAGGGTGCTGCCAAGAAATACCATCCAGACCTGAATCCGGCTGGGGTTGAGATGATGAAGCTTGTTAATGCTGCCTTTGATGTGCTGCGCGATGCGACCAGCACACAGACCCAAGAAGACAGCGATTGTAATTACGGCGAAGAACTCAACGCGGCCATCAACGCCATTATTGATCTGGATGGGCTGGAAATTGAAATCTGCGGTGCATGGGTGTGGGTTGGTGGAAATACCCGAGAACATAAAGAGACCTTGAAACAGGTAGGCTTCAAATACGCCAAGAAAAAACAGAAGTGGAATTATCGCCCGTCCGGATGGAAGTCTCGCAGCCGTGGCACCTATTCAATGGATGATATCAGAGACGCACATGGCAGCACGCGCCCGTCTCGTCCTCCCCGCCGTAACTATGCACTTGGAGCAGCGGCATGACACTGGAAGAAACGGTTTTACCGGTCGCCAGAATGTTGTTTGAGGGGGAGGGGACAATCCTCTCCCAAGGCCACCTTGTCACGGTTGAGGCTCCTATGGGAGCCTTGGTCATCAGCTTTATGAAAGAGCGCGGCCGCATTCGGGCCAATGCCAGCCTGCGGCATGATTTGGGAGACAGTCACTATTGGCGCAATCTGAAAGAATATGCTGCGTGGGGAGAGCAGCCAGCCTTACGGCGAACGTTTGCGCCTGACCGGTTTACATCCCATCCTGAGCAAGTCATGAAGGAGATCAACCGTCACATCACAGAGCCAGCGTTCCCGCTGGCCTTTAAGGCACTGGCGGCGATTGCTGATCATCACGATAAGAAATGCAGGATTGCAGAAGTGGTCAAGCGGGCAGCTCCATCAGAAGCGCATGTGAATATTCACGGCAGGTACAGTTTGCGCAAGGCTATTCAAAGCTTTGATTGCGGTGCTCGCGGTGCTTTCGAGATCCGGCCTGACAGCGCTTATTGTGATCTGGAGATTCAACATCTGTCTTTGGAGAAGATGGAGCAGCTCATCGCCTTCCTGAATGCCTCCTGAAGCGGGGAGGCTTTCATCTGCTTTATTGCCTCATTTGGAATTAAGCCGTGCGCAGGCCGGTGCTTTGCGGGATCTACCGATCCCACGACGCACACTCTCTCCAAAGTCTTCATCTGGGAAAGTATGAAAGCGGCGCGCCCTGGCTTGCAAGCCCTTCGCGGGATCAGCAGATCCCACTTCGAACTTACAATCCAGCTCACTCATGTTTGTTGATGGGCTGGAAGCTGGCAAGCGATGGCCGCACCCACCACATGCCAGCTTCCAACAAGCCGAAGTTCTGATCATTCTTTTCTGTCGTTTTGACCTGAGGGACAGCTTTAAGGGCTTTGCCCTCACGTGACCTAGATCGTCGCTCGCCTGACCACAATCTTCCTCGCCCTTAGGGCTGCGGGAGACTATGGACAGCCTCTCTTCTCACTAGCTCCCGCACACCCGTTTGTTTGGCAAGGGAAATGAAACGGACCTCAACGAGACGGAATGAACATCATGGTTTTTGCAAGCCGTTCAAGTCTCTTGATCACAAGGGAGCACAACATGAATGCCAAGATCCTCACATTTCCAACAAAGTAGTCAGCAATCAACCGCTCTGAAGTCATCTCATTTTCTGAGGTGCTGGAGGCAGCTTGGGATGCTTCATTGGAAGCCACATTGGAGTTTGTTGAACAGAACGGGGATTATTTTGAGGAAGGTGGAGCCCATGTTGTTTTTGCTGATCTCAATGCCCCGTTTGTGCGCCTTCTAAAAGTCAAAGGGGTAGGTGAGGCCATGAGCACAGGAGAATGGAAAGTCTCGTTGTTGTTGGGACTGCCTTACAAATCGCAGTGTGTCTATGAAGCGGGTTGCAAGGCGTTTGTCGAAGAGTTGAAGCTTCGCAATATCTCAGCTCGTGTTGTCTCGTTTGCTAAGGATGAAGAGCGTTTTTAGGCGGAACCGCGCTGCTTGAGAATGTCATATATTAGCGTCTCTGATTAGGGGCCTCCAAGCCCACGCAGGCCCGCAAGAAAAGACCAGAGGCTGCGATGCTTTTCGCAACGGGTTTTCTTATGTTCAACCCGCACTGTTCAGGCTTGCTCTTGGGCTACAAGAAAAACGTAGGATTTTCTTGTTCAGCGCTGGTGTGAGCCTACAGTCGAACCGCAATTTATGACCAATAGCTGACATTCGCCTCGGTACAGAGCTCACCCTATTTTTCGGGCTTGCTATTTCTAGTTGTTGCTATGAAACGCTGTATGAAGACGATTAAGTAACTCCCCAATATCTTCTTAAGCAAGGCCAATTCTCTATTGTCTGCTGCGAATGTTTGGCCTTGCTGGACGTTTGAAAATGGTGAGGATCGGCTACGATGTAACTTGGACCATTGTCTTCTAACAAAATTACCAGATCATAAGAGAAATAAGAACTTACAATACTTGTGGCAGCCATGGGCATTGCAACATATTTAGCTACACACCGTTAGAGCCGTTGAGATACAGTTGTTGTAAGGACCCTATTAGATGTTCTGTGGATGGTACGGTTACTAATTGGCTTCACCGTTCGGCTCACAGCAAATGCACCGAAGGTCTTGTCTTACTAAGTGTAGGTTTCCGGTAAAAATACTGGGTCAGAGAAGATAGAATCTGACCCAAATGTACTGGGTTTTAGCCTTGAAAAGCAGGCAACACGACTATTGTGGATGCATTGGGGTCGGTCACTGAGTGACGGATTTTCTTGTATGGTTGATATTCTGGATCATTGTACCAGGCATCAAAGACAGCACGGCTGGCAAACTTCAGAATTAAGGTGTTCTCTTTCTGGTAGGTCCCTTCAATGACATCGGGATGCTGAGAAACAGCAATCCGCTCGACACCATGACGGGCGCTAATCGATCCTAGATGGGCTGAGTAGTCATTGAAGTAGCGGTCAACATCATGAATGCTCAGTTGAACAATGGCGTAGACAGCTGTGTTTTCTTCTTCCTGTGTCATCTGGTAACTCCTCGGATTAAAGGGGATGGAACAAACTCTTCAACGGGTGGATTTAAGTGCACTCATCACCACAATTGTCAGACCAACGCCGACGGTAGCGAGGCCGCCCCATTGAATGACTGATGGTGTTTCTCCGGTAAGGGGAACTCCGATAATCAACGCAAAAACAGGAACTAAAGCAGGAAACATAGCAGCCTGAGCCGCACCCAATATCTGAACCGACTTAGCAAATGCAATCATAGCCACAACACCAGACAGAACACCTTGCACAATGAGCTGGGTCACCAGAATGTGTACTGACTGCGCAGTGAAAACATCAACACCACGAGAGCTGAGATAGATTGGCCCAACAGTCAAAAGTCCTGCGATTGAAACAACTGTAGTCACGTCAAGCGCGTTTAGTTTCCAGTGCTGCTGCAACACACTAAAGCCAGCCCAAAGCATTCCTGCGACAATGAAAAATGTATCACCAATGAAAATCTCAAGAGAACTGGTCATGGCAGCCGGACCAGCAATGAGAGCAAGACCAATAAGTTTTATCAGCGTCCCAAATATGCGCTGTAGGCCAAGTTGTTCACTCAGAAAAATACGAGCAAGCAAAAACCCGCCAAGCATCATAGAGGCCGGCACAATAACGGCACCGTGCGTCAATGGCGCATAAATATAGCCGCCTACACCGAGCAACACGAAGGGAGGTCCTAACAGGACAGACACAACAGCTGCTTGTAAGAGGGAGATGCGCTTGAGGGGATTACGTCGCACGATCAAAAGAAACAGCAGCACGAGAGGACCTGCTACAATATAACGGAGAAATGCGATATCAAACCCATCAAGGCCTGCGGTGACGCCGACACGCGAGAGTGAGAGATACGCACCCCAGATTAGACTGGCGGTAAGCCCGGCAATTATCCCTGGACCGAGACTTGGGACTTTCTTAACGGGGCATTCCAATAAAACGCTTTTCATTTCCGTTTTAGTGGCCTGAACATGAAACATTTTGTTTCTCCTTCGCAACCGGTCTACTTGTCGACCAATATGTTGAGCAGGACCAAAGCGGATCAGACGGCGTATCGGTTTATCCCGGAAGATGCTGAGATTTACGTCGCTAACACGACAGACTAGAAATCAAGGCGATCTCATAGTGCGACGTCCCTCGCAGAAGCAACCCATCGACAAAATAGCAGGATGTCTGAGAGGGCAACGCCACCACCTTCTTAACTGTGAGAGTATCTGCGGGGAGCAGTGTTCACTGGAGTTCTCAGGATTGATTAGGATAACCGGGCCGTGACAGGCCCAATTTGCCGACTTATGTTTTTGTTGTTCGCTGTGGTCCTGAATGGATCGGTTAAGGAATATATGGCAGTACTGGCACGCGTGATAAATCGGTTATCCGGTCAACGCACTATTGCTCAGGAGCAACAATGAAAGAGCTTGATGGGTTGATGGAGTTTTGCGCTGTCGTTGAAAACGGTGGTTTCAAAAGAGCTGCAGAGTCTCTTGATGTATCGACATCATTCATTAGCCGCCGAGTTTCCAATCTCGAAAATCGCTTAGGGGTGCTATTGCTGCACCGGACGACGCGTAGCGTGAATCTAACAGATATCGGGGAGCAATATTACCTGCGTTCAAAAGCGATATTGGCAGATATACACGCACTATCAGCTGACTTAGCTGAACAGCAAAACCTGGTAAAGGGGCGTATCCGAGTAGCCGCTGGGGGAATATTTGGCGAGACTTGGGTGGCCAGTGCTCTTGTTGATTTTGCCAGATCGCACCCTGAGGTTGAACTTGACCTTGAAATAAGTGACCGGCCTGTAGACTTGGCCAGAGAAAAGTTTGACCTGGCTATTCGTCATGGAATGCCATCAGACCCTGATTTGACAGTTAGCAGGATAGGAAGCCGACGGATGATGGTTTGTGCGTCTCCAGATTATCTGAGAGAGTATGGTGAGCCAAACGAGCCGGAGGATCTGGTATCTCATTCTTGCTTAATAACACCGGGCTTGCGCTGGCTCTTTGCCAGGAATGACGACACATTTGAAGTCCGGGTTTCCGGTCGTTGGGCCAGCAATAATGGGCGAGCGCTAATGATTGCTGCATGTGCAGGTTTAGGATTCACGAGGCTCGCTGAAGGGTATCTGACCAGCGCATTAAAGTCGGGTGCTTTGGTTGCCGTCCTCAAGCCCTATGAGATATCACCCCAGGAGACCCTCTTGGTATATCCATCTCGTGCATTCCTTCCCTTCCGGGTACGCTCGCTCGTGGAACATTTGAAGAAATACTGAAGTCAAACAGCCCCTTCCAGTTGCCCTTCATGAAGCTCATTTATTAAGCAGTCGTTTGAACCCACCGCATTCAAAAGCAATACAATGCTCCAGCAACTCAGCCCCCCCTGAGATTGTTGCTCCTGAGCAATAGTGCGTTGACCGAACAACCAGTTTATCACGCACGTCAGTACTGCCATATTTCCCTCATCTGATCTATTGAGGACCAAAGCACACTAAATAACATTTGTCCGAAGGCTCAGGTTCGCACTGTCCAACAAACGTTGTCACTACTGGAAAATATGACTTGATAAGCAGATCGCGAGTAATCGCTTTGCCCTCTTTCAGGCAATGGTGAAACGATCATCGGCTTGATCAATCTCGTGTCTTTCTCATCTTCATGTCTTGAATTGAGTCACAAGATAGCCCCGTTTTCCAGTCTTTAGTCATGCAGTGTTTGACTTGACCGATCATAATTCAACCAAGTAGAGGAAACATCTACAATGTCTTTACATGAAAAAATTGCGACCTTAAAAGCTCAAGTCGAAAAAAAACTGCCTCAGAAGACTCGCGATGTCATGGACCGAGCTACTGCAGATCTGGCAGCATCAGGCATTTTGAATGGCACTATTAAAGTTGGCGATACGCTTCCTGGTTTCACCTTGCCCAATCAGAATGGCACACCAGTCAACTCTAACGAGTTGCTTAAGAACGGTCCACTGGTGATCAGTGTTTTCCGAGGAGCGTGGTGCCCTTATTGCATGTTAGAGCTTGAAGCTCTGGAAGAAGTTTCACAGCAGTTCCAAGAAGCTGGTGCGAACATATTGATTATTTCGCCACAAACTCAAGCAGCTTCGCTCAAAACCAAAACCGAGAAAGGTCTATCTTACGATATCATTTCGGATCTTGGTAGTCTTTATACCAGCAAGCTCGGTCTCGTTTTCTCTCTACCTGAGGATCTGCGCAAGGTTTATAAAGGGATCGGTATCGACCTACCAAGTTTTAACGGAGATGAAAGTTGGGAACTCCCTATGCCGGCGCGCCTGATTATTAGCCAAACAGGCAAAGTCATGAACGCTGACATTAGTCCGGACTACACCAAACGTCCTGAACCAACAGACACTCTTCGGGAACTTCTTGATATGGCGAAGCAAGATCTGACCAACGCGTAGCCTGAAAGCGATTGGCGGCACGCGATGGCAGCACGTGCCGCCACGTCTCACAGGATTGATAGCAGAATCTCCTGCTTGCTTAGTCACAACGCTGTGAGGGCTTGAAAAGTCGATTATTTGCGATTGAATTGCTGATCTGGCAGCATACATAGGATTGATCAGTGTTGCTCTGGATTTCAGGGTATTTTAGTGACCTACTGAAAGGTATACTTGTATGAACACAATCACGGTGCCTAAATCTCCTTTGATCTGGTCTCTCTTTAGCTTGCGCCTGAGTATATCTATTGTGTTTGTCCTTTGGACACTAAATAAATTCCTTAGCCCTGACTCGACGGCGAAGACTTTCGAAGCTTTCTATGGCTTTTCAGCTATGAGCGAGGCTCTCTCGTTTGCACTCGGCGGAATACAAGCACTCATCGTCATCTGCTTTCTTGTTGGGTTTAAGAAACGTCTTTCGATAGGCGCCATTTTGATCATGCATATCATATCGACTCTTGTCTCTTTCGAGCGATATCTCGATCCGTTCACAAGCCCCAACCTCCTATTCTTCGCAGGATGGCCCATGTTAGCCGGTCTCCTCACTCTCTATCTTCTACGAGATTACGATACCAAGTTCTCAATAGAGTGCGGCGTTAAGACGTAAATCAACGATGACGGTGCTGTTCGATTACAGGGGTGTAAGTTCGACATTCTTACGAATAGTTTGCTCCCAATGAGGAGGCAATCATCTCTTCAAGATCGTTTCCACTGATGGTAGTAATCCGTGAATGGCAGCTCTTGGCCCTGATCACTAGATTAAGAGTCAACGATGAGGCAAAACACTCCTTTATTCAAATCTGCAAGCCTGTTCCATAGTAGCTGATGAAAGGCAGGCGAAATTCAAATCCGTCTTAACGGGACCTTACGAGCAAACCTTTTGATGGAGGCGGGCACTCAAAGGCCTAATCTCGTTCGAGATCATTTTTTTTCATGTGCTTACTGAGGATTATCATGGCTGTGTCGATTGCTTTGCGTACGTCTTCCAACGGCGTGTCAAACTTGACCATTTCGATAATGCCCTCAAACACCATCATAAAAAACTGAGTGAGAGCTTCGATGTCAACATCGTCATTCAATTCCCGGCGATGGTTTTTTAATCTGCTTCGAATGTCTTCTGCCCACATGGATCGCAGCTCAAGATATTCTTCACGCAATTCTGGATCATATCGGGCGATATCTCCAACGGTAGACCAGAACAGATTGCCCTCCATTTTGTATTGAGCAGCACACAGTTCGGCAAAATCCATCAACATGGAATGCATGCGTGAAAACAGGTCTGAGAACAATGCGGAACTGGAACGAACTTCTTGGCTAAACCGCATAATATACCATCGCATTGCAGGAGCGACAGGGTCTTGATCACCCTTAAACTGCATTTGAAGCGCTTCAAGGCATACGCCGGACCGCTCGCTAATAGCTTCTAAAGTGAGATTGGAGCGGCCGTTTTCAAAGATCAACTCAAAGGAGGCGGTAAAGACTTTTTCCAGAACTTCGGGTGTTATCTTACCCTGTAAGGAGCTTCGTTGTGTCATTGTCCTGCTGATTGTCGGTTGCCTCAAGATACTGGTATCTAGCCTTAAAACGCGAACTTTCAGCAAAAGCAATTAATACAAAGCGGTTCAATTTGCTCCCAGCAGGCTGGCCTTTGATGGCGCTATCAAAGGCCAGCCTGAATTTGTCCGCGCTAGTTTTCTCCAGCCGCACTTTAAGTGTGAAGCATCGCGGCTTGTTTCCATTGTGGTAAAGCGTTGATACGGTGGAGTTGAGTGTCGATTTCGGAACGTTGATGATGAGGTGGAACGATGAGATTGCGCAGGCCGGAGAAGACTACCAGAAATCTTTGAAGCTGGCCTGACGATTTCAACTTTTGCTCCATTGTTCACTCCTAATCTAGTGATCATACAGACCCATGAAGGACTACCCGTTAAGGTACTCAGAAGGCCCGTTATGTAGACAGCAACAACCCTTGATGGAATCTGTCGAATGGCAGCTGCTGGCCCGAACTTCCAGACATTTCTAGCACGTAGCAGCGTGACCATACCTGCCATTTGTCCGTAGTCTAGGCGCTTCCAGTCAGCAAGTAGAAACAACCATAGATCAAGATAGAGTCTCGCCACTAAGTCATGGCCAGTCCAAACATTGGGTCCCCGCCTTATGGTGCGGACCTTTCTTATAGTGACAATCCAATTCGCGCTATGTCGCTCGGTAATCCCCCCATTCATGGAGGGATTACCGAGCGATTAAGCTCAGGGATGGATCACTATTGGCTCGCACTGTCACTGACAGCGATACTGTCGGTGGTGCACGGTCCATAAGAGTCGATGCTAGACGAATCCTTATAAGTCGTCTTTGCTTTCAATGGCAGCAAGTCACCACAATTGGTGCATACTATATAGTCCATGGCTCGTCTCATTGGCATAATGTATTGCGCACCGTAAGTAGATTTTTGATTTCTTAGGAATCCAGACCCATGTCTGTATACGGCATTCACAATAAAGTCGTATCCATTGGTTATCCGGCCACAACCACACTCTGGTCCATTCATATACGCAGCTGTAAGATTGAGATTGTACTTGTCGTTTAGCAACCGTAATTCATCTTCGGTAATGTTCGATGCGTTTCTCAGGTCTTCGTCCGACTCGACCGACTCGGCGACCAATTTGCAGAAGTGATCGTAGATTCCTTCGTCATTGGTGAAGTAATGAAAGCTCTTTAAATTGTGACGATTGACAAAAAGCGCCTCTAACTCATTAACTGACGAAATGTAGTTATCCATTTTTTCCCCAATTCTCTAAGATGTTGCTCCGCAACTTGTGCAGGGTCTCAATGTTTGCACACTTGCTCGCTTCAATTGGCGGTCACCGAAATAAACGACAAACGCCGTGGTTATCGTTTGGGCTTTCCAAAATGATGTTCTAGTTGCCACCTCCCCTTCTTCCCGCAATGTTGTTTCGATAATCCACAAATGCTGCTTGCGGAGGACAGAAACACGCTCCTCAAATAGTACCGTAACGATATCTGGAGCGTGATAGGTTGCAAACTGTGATCAAGTTGGCGATGCAATCTCGGCTTGTTCTTGTCGGACTACGGCACTTTGGTTCGGTCACTTGTGTTGCATCTCACACCAATGCAAGTGTGAACTCGTCGTATGGGCCTAGCCTTCAAAACCCCAGACTGTTATTTTTTAGTTTCCGCCTGCCTCAACAAAGTCGACAATAAATCGGCCATCATAATTTGTATTATCTATATAACCCTACGGCAATAGCAAGTGTTGATATGGGCAATATTTGGAAGATAAGTAAACTCGAATAAAGAAGACAGTTAATTTTAGTGCCTGAGTACGTTTTATCGACACCTGAATGAGGCGTCTTGTAAAAAACGGCAAGCCATGAGGGTTTTATGGAAATTTATAAAAAGTACCCTACGTCACCTAAGCTATTTCGTTACATTAAAGGATACCACGTTGCGGATCAGAAAGTTAACGATCTCACTGTTCAATCGCCTCCAACGGGTTACCCTTTACTGGGGCATATATGGAAGGGGATCGGGACGGTTGATGTGGCTGGTGAAACGATCCCTCAAATGAAACCTCCAGTTAGCCATTTTAGCGGGCAGCTGTACAAAACCAATGCATGCGTTCATTGGAAAGGACATATAGGCCATATACTCGCAGAGTTCACAGCAACAGGACTTTATGAGCTGTTTGGTATCTATGGTGATACGCTCGTTAACAGAACTGTTTCGGTGAACGAAACTGCTTCGGAGTTTGCAGCTGTACTGCAGGCAAAGCTTAACGGTGTCAAGGATACAGAGGACTATCTCATTTGCTTGCAGCAAGCACTCAAATGGCAAGCAGGTAAGGCGATTTCAGCGCCAGACTTTGTCGTTAAAGCAGTTCGCCTTATTGAAGAAGCCTATGGAGATATTAAACTGAAGCACCTGATCGAAGAGCTTAATATACCTGAAAGGACGTTGACGAGTCGGTTTAAAAAGATAGTTGGGGTATCGCCTAAGTATTTTTCTCGCATCACACAGTTCAATTATATCGTCTCAATCATACTTTCTGGTGAAGAACTACCCCTGTCGCATTTGGCTGCGGAGGCTGGATTTTATGATCAGGCACATTTCACCAAAACTGTACAAGAATTTGTGCTTAACGCTCCTTCTCGCTTCTTGGAAGGTGATGTTTCAAAAGTTTCCAGTTTCATCAGGCAAATGAATAAAAATACGCCATGATTTGACCGTTAGTTTTTGGGAAGACCTAGATGAAACAGGCCACTTCAGGCCCTTCACGAAAATAGCTGAAGACGCTTCTGGATGAATTTGCTCAACCCTTGATGGAAACGCTCTAATGGCAGCAATTGGCCCGACGCATCTTGACGTAGCCATGCTCATTTTCAGTTCTCTACGCCGCAGCGAACGTCAGCAAAGTCCAGACTTCAATTATGAAATCGAACCGCGTTGACAGGCAACTTCGGATCATTGGGCGTCATTTCAGAATGATAGTTTATTACTCACAGACCATATCCCATTGTGCTCTATAGAGCCGCAAACGCACTCGGGCGTTTAAAATGGAGAACGTTGGAAAATATGTAATTGCAATCTTTTAATACGCACTGATGAGATGTAGTAAAATATTTGAAATTGATTTTTTCCTACACTTGGGTATTCGAAATGATACGTGGCTATATAAGAACCGACAAAAACGAGCACACCAGAGATAGCCAGATGGAAGAGTTGCGAGCCGCAAACTGCGAAACCTTCCGCGTTGATGAGGGAATTTCGCGGCGCTCCTTCCTGAAGCCTGAGCTTGATAGGCTGATGCAAGAGGCTGTTGCGGGTGATGTGTTGGTGTTTTGCTCTTTGGATCGTGTCGCGGAATATCAACGTGATATCGCTGAATTCTTCGCTAAATGTCAAGTGCTCGGCGTTGATGTGGTGGTTCTTCGTGAAGGACTAAACACACTAGAAAACCCTATTGTGTTTCAGGTTATGGCGGCGTTTGTTGGCTTCGCTCGCGGGCTGGATGATGAACGCCGGGCATTGGCGATTGAGAAGGCGAAGAGGAAGCAGGGGCGACCGTCTAAGCTGAGCGAAGAGCAGCAGCTTGAAGCTGTTGAAATGAAGGCTTCAGGCAAGACCATCTCACAGATAGCGGCAACCTTCAGCGTTTCACGTGCCACGATTTACAGTTTGTTAGAACCGAAGACTAAGAAACTCGATGCCTTCGCCAATATCCCCCGTGATGAGTTGCGGGAAATTATGTTTGGCAAGAGGGAGCAAAATTAAGCCCGTCATTCAGATCATATCAACCCATGATGGAAACGCCCGAAAGTTCGGGATTGTTTGGGTTTCTATGGTCCTCAGTGTCAGCATTGGCACTATCGCTTTGGTTTGATTGGTAATTGGACACGTCCCTGACGGGTCAGGCCGGTCAACGCGCCTCTCGGCGCTTACAGAGTCAAACCACCACACCACTAAGCGCGGCAAAGGAGCCGCGTTGTCTCTTCCTGAGCCACCACAGCGCCAAGCCTTGCTAAGTGCCTTAGGCAGTCTGTCTCTGCCATACGGTGACTGTCCTTCGTGCCGGGTTGCACCTTCTTCTATCTTTTCTGTCGTTTTGACCTGAGGACCAGCTACAAGGGCTCGCGCCCTCACGAAAGCTAGTTCGTCACTCACCTGACCACAATCTTCCTCACCTTGCGGCTCCGGGAGATCATGGACAGCCTCTCTTCTCACCAGCTCCCGCACACCCGTTTTAAAGACAAGGGAAATGAAACGGACCTCACAGGGAGCAAAAACAATGGCTAAACTCACCAAAGCAGAAGCAAAGCGCCACGCACAAGCAGTGGACCTCCTTAACAAAGACGTGCTCACCGAGAACGACAAGGATTTTGTTTTTCAAAACTGGCATGAAGGCGCTGAGTTTGAAAACGGCTCCCGTGGCGCGTTTTTCACCCCTTGGGATCTGGCTTTTGATTTCTCATTTGACTGTGGCGGCCACCGGATCATTGATCTTTGTGCCGGCATCGGAATGCTGTCTTTTGCAGTCTACCACCGCTTAAAAGAGCGCAACGGCAGAGCGCCGGAAATCGTGTGCATTGAACGCAACCCCGCTTATGTGGCCGTTGGAAAGAAACTGCTTCCAGAGGCAACCTGGATTTGTGCTGATGTGTTTGAGTGGGAAGAGCTCAACCTTGGCCGGTTTGATCAGGCGATCAGCAACCCGCCCTTTGGCAAGGTGCCGCGCTCAGGCAATGGCCCAAGCTATAAAGGCGGGCTGTTTGAACATCATGTTATAGATATTGCCTCAAAACTTGCAGATGAGGGGACATTTATCATTCCCCAGAATTCCGCCAGCTTTGCTTATTCTGGTGTGCAGTGCCATCGCCAGACACCAACCAGCGCAGGCGGCAAGTTTGCAGCTAAACAGGGTTTTGAAATGACGGCCGGCGTGGGGATTGATACCGCCGTCTACCGCAAAAGCTGGAAAGGTGTTTCCCCGCTGTGTGAGGTGGCCCTGATCGACTTTTCACCGTGTCAGGTAGAGGAAGTCCAGCTCACTACCACACCAGTGCTGGCACCTCCTGTTGTGCCCGTGGAGCCGGTTTGCCTTCCCCCTCTTGCCGCCATCTCCAACGTAGCCCCAACTGCTCAACTCTCCCTCTTTTGAGGGGGCACGGGGCTAGTTTGAACAGGAGATCTGAGAATATGAAAACGAAGCAAGATGCACCAAACTGGTATTGCGAAGGATGCAAGACGTTCCATTTGCCACAACAAGAGCGGCAGGTTGATGATATGGGAGATTATTACTGTGCCAGGGCTTGGAAGCGTCTGATCAACCCGCAAAACACGACCTTTAAGCAGCGGGTGAATTATGCGCGGGAAGGGTTTTGTCTTGGAGAAGACAGCCGCGCCTTTGATAATTGCTTTGAAATGTATGACGGGGCTTTTGTCGTTACAGCTCTCATGCGCCTTAGTGAAACCGATCATGAGTTAAAGCAGGCGATTAAGCGCCATATGAGCAAGGCAGGGCTTGCGCAATGGCAGCAGACAACGGCCAGTCTTGCTCACATCCCAACACACAAGCTCTCCAGTAAGGCAGCGGCCCATCGCCAGCAAGTTGAAGCGAGCCCAGCCGGTTACCAGCAACCAAGCCTTTTCTAACGCACAGATCCAGAGACACCCCATGTACAACTTCACGAAACCGACCTGCTCTTTAACCGCAATCACCTTTCTGATTGAACTGCATAAAGCAGACTTGATGTTTCACCCGGACGACAGCCCTCAAGGCTGCGATTTTGGCAGAGAGCTTCCATCTTTGATGCTTGCGATGATGGATCAGTACATGGAAGCCACTCATCACTATCTTGAAGATCCAAGTGCGATTGTCTGTGAAATTGATAAGGCCCCAGTTCAGCGGCAGGAACAACCTGTGAGCCGGGCTTCGAATGTCTTATCTGTTCTCGATCTATCGACCGCTCACCTATCCCCCAAAACGCTTGCAATGCTTGGCGAGAAGACGCCTGAGACCTTCCCGCTCTATGGTGGCAACCTCATGAACGGTTTGTTTGTCTCTGCCAGTAAGGATTACGACTACAGCGGCGAGAAGCTTCCCATTGATTTGCTTAGCTGCCTCACGGCTGCATGGGCGCAGGACTGCTCCCACATTCTCTTTGATTGTGATGGGCCGATTGACGAGAGCCTGTATGCCTACTCTCATGACGGTTCCGAGTAGGTGTGAGGAACGCGGCAGAGGAGGGGAGCGCAGGCTCCCTTTTTTCGTTTTGGCTAGCTTTCCAGTTTCAGTGATCTAAGAGCGGGGCGATCTGGCTTGCAAGCGCACAGCGGGATCGGCTGATCCCACAGTGCCCTCACAAACCAGCTCACTCATGTCTACTGAAGGGCTGGAAGCAGGCAAGCGCCCCGCGCACGGGACACATGCCAGCCTCCAGCAAGCCGCGCTTCATTCATTCCTCAATGCCGTTTTAACCTGAGGGGCAGCGTTAAGGGCTCGCGCCCTCACGAAAGCTAGATCGTCACTCGCCTGACCACAATCTTTCCTCGCCTTTCAGGCTGCGGGAGAATGTGGACAGCCTCTCTCCTCACTAGCTTCCGCTCACCCGTTTTATTGGCAAGGAAGATAGAAACGGACCTCATGAGACGGAGACAACATCATGACCAAGACCACCAACGGCAAACTGCTTTCCAACGTGCCAGTTTCCAAACTCACCTTGTCAGCGCTGAACCCTCGCCAGAGCGTTGATCCCAGCGAGATTGAACTGCTGGCCCAGTCCATCAAGGCTTGCGGCCTGATTCAGAACCTTGTCGGCTTTGCTGAAGGGAATAGCATCGGCATTGTTGCTGGTGGTCGCCGCCTTCGTGCGTTGCAAGTTCTGCAAGAGAGCAAGGATATCCTTCCAAACTACAGCGTTGCCGTGCGCATCGCGGCCACGCAGCAGCAGGCTCTACAGTGGGCCAATGCCGAAAACACCGCCCGTAAAGACCTCAATCCAGCTGAAGAGATCAAAGCATACCGCACCATGGCGCAAGCAGGTCACACACCTGATAGTATTGCAATCGCATTTGCCCAGACCGTGCGCCACGTCAAAGGACGTTTGCGCCTTTCTGGACTGGCGCAGTGCATCCTTGATGCGCTGGAAGCTGGAAAGATCACGCTTGATATCGCGGCAGCTTATACGGTTTCCAGTGATCAGGAAAAGCAAGCAGACGTCTTTGGCCGCTTGAATGAGCGATGGGGCGGAGATCAACCACACACCATCAAGCGCAGTCTGATGGATGAGGTTGGAGAGGGCAACGATCGCCGAGCCGTGTTTGTTGGCCGTGAGGCATATGAAGCTGCAGGGGGAGCGATCCGTGAAGACCTGTTTGGGGAAGAGGTTTATTATCTGGACAGCAACCTTTTAGAACAGCTTGCCACAGATAAGCTTGAAGAAGCCCGCCAGAAGCTTCTGGCACAAGGCTGGAAGTGGGCAACGGCCAACATTGAACTGCCAGACCATACAGAACTGCGGGGCCTCAAGCGGCTTTATGCTGAAGATGTGCGCTTAAGCGAGGAGCAGGAAGAGCGCAGAGAGGTTTTAATCGATGCTGAAAACGAGGGCAGAGCAACACCTGAAGAGCTTGAGGAACTGAAAGGGTTAAGTGAGCTTCAGTTCCATGCCGATCAAAAGAGCGTTGCAGGGGTCTTTGTTGGCATCGGCTATCATGGGGACTTGAGAGCAGAGAAAGGCTATGTTGCGGCAGAAGATCAGGACGCAGCGATTGCCGCTGGTGTGCTGAAGGGCTCTCAAATCATTGCAGGCACGTCTCAGGAGCCAGAAAGCAAAGAGTACTCGCAAGCCTTGATGGACGATTTGAACGCCATCCGCACAGGTGCCCTGCAGGCCGCTCTTTTGAATGAGGCAGAGCTTGCAAAAGATATCGCGATCTTTTCCATGATCACCAAGAGCTATGAGGGCGACCTGCCTTGTAAAATCCAGTCAGGGACTTGGCGCAATGAGGCTGAAGATCACGGCCAGAACCTACCTGAGGAACTGACCCTTGCAAATGAGACCTCTATTTATGGCGAAGATGTTGCAGTACAGTTTGCGGCCTTCCGCCTGAAGAGCGAGCAGGAAAAATCAACCCTTCTCACACAGGCCGTAGCGCGGTCCTTTGCGGCTCGTATCGCCCTTGTCAGCGGACATGTGCCGTTTGTTGAGCTGGTGGCTGACACCGTCAATCTTGATGCCCGCAAGACATGGACGCCGAACAACAAGTTTTTAAAGCGGCTTAAGTCCGGCCAGTTGGATGAGGTCAAGAGCTACATTGACGGTAAGCCAGTGGGGCCGGAGTTCGCCAATATGAAAAAAGGCGACAAGGTATCCTGCCTTCATGGGCTGTTTAACAATGAGGCGGACCGCAATGGTCTTTCCAGTGAGGCCAAGGAGCGGATTGCAAACTGGGTTCCTGAATGCCTGAAGACCCAATATCAGGCACCGGATATCTTGGAGGAAGAAATTCAGAAGCTCGCCGCATAAGAGGCAAGGCCACAGTGAGGGCCACAGGGAGGGAATGGAAGAGAAGGGGGCGGGTTCCGCGCCCTTCCTCTGTTTGAGAGAGGTCAGGGCAGGTTAAATATAGTTTGTCTTGATGCGGGGCGATCTGGCTCACAAACGCTCACCGGGCTCTGCCGAGCCCAGCTCGCGCTTGCAAACCAGCTCACTCATGTTTGTTGAAGGGCTGGAAGCTGGCAAGCGCCCCGCGCACGGGACACATGCCAGCCTCCAGCAAGCCGCACTTCTCTTCATTCTTCCATGTCGTTTTGACCTGAGGGCCAGTTGCAAGGGCTTGCGCCCTCACGAAAGCTAGATCGTCACTCGCCTGACCACAATCTTCCTCGCCTTATGGGCTGCGGGAGAATGTGGACAGCCTCTCTCCTCACTAGCTCCCGCTCACCCGTTTGCTTGGCAAGGAAAATAGAAACGGACCACACCAAGACGGAGACAAATCATGTTGCATCTTCCTAGCCTGACGACCCTGAAAGAGTTCCTTTCTGACTTGTTTGTCAGCTCCGCCGATCACCAGCGCGAAGAGCTGGAGTTCAAAAATCGCCAGCATGACCCTGAAGCAGAGTTGTACTTTCAGATGTTGGATGATGAGGCGCTTCAGGAAGATGATTTGGATGATGAGTTCGAGGTGTTCCAACGGCTGGAAGCGGACCTGTCACAGGGTGAGTTTGCCTGCACGATCAGCGGAACGCATTGTGAGGGCTGGAACGCGGAAGCTGATATTGACTATCAGGAGATCATCGAGGCGGACACCTTTGATGAGGTGATTGCGATCCTCACTGAGCGTTACCACACGGATTACTCATGGTCGGTCAGTGCACGGGACTGGAACGACAACACCTACAAGCACCGGTGTGAAGCTGAAGGCAACGAGCACGACTATTTCCATGAGTTCGACATTGATCCGGGTATGGGAGAATTTGCCTGCCTCATCAGTCCGGTATGTGATGAGATGGCCTCAACCGGATACGCTGGCAATCTTGTCTTCATTCAAGCTGAAGAGTTTTCGCAGGTGATAAAGGAACTCTCCACCCGCCTCGGGAATAAGGGGTCGTGGAGCCTTCAGGCCATGGACTGTATGGGACAGCGGTACAAACACGAGCACATTGAATGCAAAGACGTTGAATGGGCCGTGTACTGAAGAAAGACAAAAAAGGCATGGGATCACTCAGCCCTTGAGTGATCACCCATAGCAACCAAGGGGTGCATCTGCTACAAGCAGTTGAGAGTTTTAAGAGCAGAAGCAGCCGCGTTGATCCAGCCAACGCATCGGGAAAGATAGGCTCTCCCGACTGAGGCAACAGCCTTGCTTTTAAACCGGAGGGTGATGAAATGTGGTTTTTACCATTTACGATCACGCTTAAAATGAAAAAGACTCGGAACAGCTGGACACTGAAACTCCGAGTCTATTTCAAATAGCTAGCAAAGGGAAGGGGACTTAGGTTCCCTTCCACTCCGGTATACTACTCCGAAACTCCCTAAAAATCAAATAGCATCGCCGTGCAAAGTGGCTGTGATTTTGGGCTTGCTCCAAACCTTCCAGGCTCCGCGGGATCTGCCGATCCCACTGCGCCTTCCAGCTTTGGCGCTGCGCTCATTTTTCTTGCCAACCGTCTGACAAGGCGAGCACTCGGCATCGGCACCCTTGCAGGGCACACGATGCCTCGCACTCGCCTTGTCAGATCGGGGCGTGCGGCGCTTTGCGATCGCTCGTTGCACTCACAGATCACAAAGCGCCTTGTCGCGCGAAGCACGCGCAAGCTTTGCAAGCTCGCACATGCTCCGCGCTCTGGTGATTGTTGCTGCTGTAACGGATTTTTCGTTTTCTTTTCCATGTCGCCTTGACAGAAAAACCATACATCAGCTGATCAACTATTCAGTTTTCATCAAACAACAGGTTGATCTAGTTGGTTCTGGGAGTTTCTGCGAGTTCCAGCGTAGCATTCTGCGTATTTCTGGGAGTTTCTGGGAGTTTCTGGGAGTTCCAGCGTAGCATTCTGGGAGATTCCGGGAAATTCTGGGAGTTTCTGCGAGTGCTTTGAAATTCTGGGAGTTTCCTATGAGATTCTGTGAGTGAGAGTTGGCAAGATATGCTAACCGGAGCCGGTTAGCGGAAATTCCACGAGTTGAGCCCAACCCGTACAATTGAGCTTATTCGCACTGTCGTGCTCAACGCTTTTTGCTGCGCAAATTTAAAGGAACTTGTGGTTGAGTTTATCTGTGGAAAACGCGCTGGGGGATTTCCCTCAACTTTGAGTCAAAACTCTAAGATTTCAGCCGTTTTATATCATGGGTAAAAGTTTAAGTAAAAACAAAGGCTTTACTTTGGGAAATCGTGACCAAAAAAGGGCTAGATAAAGTTGTAAGGATGCGTTATGCACGTCACTACTTGCTGCCATAGCAAAATGGCATGCGGCTCTGACGGTTAGTAACTTCCAGGTCATAACCATCAGAGCCTTGCAAGTACCAAAACAGACTTGGCACTCGCATAGGGAGAACCCACAACTCATAATTCAGTCGCAGCTCATCTCATGTCCGCTAATGGATGTGAGGCTTAGCGTGTTTCGTCACGAAATGCGATGGGCAGACCCGCGTCTAATTCCTTTATCCAAACATTAAACATCAGGGATACCCGTTTTACAGACGGGTAATCAAACAATGGCGCTTCCATGGGGAGATGCCCGAGCTCAGTTTCAACTTGTGCGTGCGCATGTTGAGGCTGAGATCGGGAGAGGTATATCCAAACGTAAGATCTTCGAGGCCCTTTCCAGTAAAGGGAAGATCGATATGGCGGAAAAAACCTTCTACGAATGTGCGGCTAAGGCTTTGAACCCTAAGTCTGAATTGGCTCCAGGAAGTGCCGTTGTACCTCCACCCAAAACAGGAGGGAGCGGGTCAACTACACCCCAGGAACCGCTCCTTCCATCTCAACCTAAGGGTACAAACCGGTTCCAGATGGCTGACTCCATTAAAGATTACGACTGATAGGTTTAAGCAAACATGAGATATGTAAACTTTGTAATGCAAGGAAAAGGCGGGGCCGGTAAGAGTTTTATTTCTCTTCTGCTTTGTGAGTATTTTCGGCAAGAAGGACGGAACCTTATTGCCATCGATACCGATCCAGTAAACCCCACTCTTTCATCTTATAAGGCACTCAACTGTAACCTTATAAAGATGATGGATAACGCAGAGATCGATCATCGCAGCTTTGACGCCATTGTTGAGGGCATAATCGAATCAGATGATGAGACACATTTCGTCATTGATACGGGTGCAACCACCTTCTTACCGCTGGTCAAATACCTGGCTGAGAACGATGTGTTGGACCTCCTGCATGATCATGAGTGCGAGATTGCCATCCATTCCGTGGTCAGCGGGGGAGGGGCAATAGACGCCACATTGTCCTGCATTGAGAAACTGTTTGAAGTATTCCCAAAGCAAAAGATCGTCCTTTGGAAGAACGAATACTCAGGACGGGCGGAGAAAAACGGTAAGCCATTCGAAGAACTGAAGTTGTTTAAGGAAAATCAGGACCGTATTTACGCTGTGCCTACTTTAGCGCAGCGCACCGGCTCTTCCTTCAACCACGACATTCAGGCCATGATTGAGCGCCGAAAGACCTTCTCAGAGGCCATTTTGGACGAGAATTTCGGTCTTATGACCCGTCAAAGGCTCAAAAAGGTCTGGTCTGACGTCTCCACGCAACTCGAAAACATGGCCTTGTAAGCGTGGGTGAGGATGTGATGGCGGCTATGACACCCGATTCGGAGCAAAATCAGGCAAATTTCGACTTTATAGATTCGGATCTGTCAACCCCCATGGGCGGCGCTCAGATCTCCTCGCTTGAAGATGTTCGTGCTTTGATCGCCAAAAAACATGGTGGTCAGTCCATGGGATCAGACGATCCGATCTGGATGCTCTACTCGCTGTTTGAGGTCTTTACCTCGGATTTGTCGGTGCTCCTTTCCGAGGTGGAAACCCGACAATCCGGCGAACGAGACAAGCTCAAAGCACTGGTTGGGGAGAGCGCAAAGATCCTTTCTGAGCAGATGCAGGGCGAATTATCGCGTTTGAGCGACACGCTCGGACAAATCCGCCAAAACGTTGAGGCCAGCTCAATTGAGGGTCTTTTGAAGCAGCAGTCTCAGTTCTCAAGCGAACTTGGAGATCTCACATCTAAAATCAAACGCTTTTCATCGCCGCTCTATTTTTTCACCGCTCTGAACTGGCTTGCCGTTGGAGCTCTTTATCTGATCATGAAGTAGGTTTGTCATGTCCTCATCTAAGAATTCAAAGTCGTTTCTTACCCGCGAGGTCAAACTCGTTGTCTTTGCTGTTCTGCTTTTAAATCCGACGCTCGCCTTTGCCGGCGCGGACTGGGCAAGCCCAGTTGTTACAACATTCGGCTTCCTTGAAAGCGGCATGGTTCAGATCGGTGCTGTTGTCGTTGGCCTTGGTGTGGTGGCCTTCGGTGCTTGGTCGGCCATGTCTGGCAGCATGCGCTGGGAGAGACTGGTCAACTACGTCATCGCAGCTATCATCATTGTAGCCGCCCCAACGGCTATCCGCGCCCTTGTTAATCTAGCCTAAGGGGGCGGGTATGCGAGTGCAGAACGGCGTTTATCGGCACCTTCAGTCACCCTCGACCATCTTTGGCATGCCGCCATTGTTTGCAGCTCTTGCGTTGGGTGGAGTGTTCTTTGTGGGCGCAATCTTAACCCTGGTGATTGATCCGCCGCTCGTCATGCTTCTCTGCATTTTCTCCATTCCCCCAGCCCTTGCCTTCACCATCGCCTTGCGCCGCAAGGATGCACATTGTGAGGCAACACTGTTGCTGCCTCACACCTTCTTCAAAGGCAATCAAGCCCGCTGCCTCATCGTCGGCGGGTCTTCAAAGACAACGACAAAGGGCAAGACAAAATGAGCCTCCTTCTTTCAACAGCAGCGACCCTGGGATTTGCAGGCGGCGCGGCCATGCTCGCCAATAAGGTATTGCGTCAGGATGGGGAGGGCAGTTTTGAGCAGGACTGGCTTGCAGATGAGCTGGACTTTGACGTTCTTTTTGAAGACCGCACCACCATTGCCCTTAAAGATGGAACCTTGTTCCGGGTGTTCAGGCTGAAAGGCGTTTCCTACGACACTATGAGTTTTGCGCAGCAGGAAACGCTTGCCCGCCAGCGCAGCAACATCCTGCACCAGCTTGGATCAAGCGGATCAGCGTTTCGCCTGATGGCCGTCAAACGGCTCAAGGACATTTCCTTTGAGGCGGACTGGCCCTCTCCAGCCTTAGCTGAAATCGGCAAAGCAGAGCAGGAGCTTTACAAGCATGCCTACTCCATGAGCTGGTATATCCTGCTGGAAGCAACCACCTTTGAAACTTTGAACAAGCATTGCAAGGCGCTTCTTAACGGGTTTGAGAACTACCAGGTCACGCCGGTTGAGGCGGCAAAGGATCTTGATGAGCCGTGCGAATTAACCGCGTTCCTAACCTATCTGGTGTGCGGACATATGCCGGACAATGCAAAGCGCGTCAGCCGGTCTATTAACGCCAACCTGCCCGCCTGTGATCTGATCATCAACAAAGACGGGACGATCCTCACCCAGACCCCGCTCAAGCACATTCATAAAACCATTGGCGTGAGTGAGTATCCAGATAGTGTATCGGGCCTGATGATCTCCAGGGTGCTGGCCTTGTCTGCAGAGCTGGAAGTGATGCAGGTCTGTGTACCGCTCAGTTCAGAAAAGACCATTTTAGAATACACCCGCAAGAAGGCAGAACAGCTCAACAGCTTCTTAACCTCCGGGGCTATGGTCACAGAGCTTTCTCATGCAACAGAAGCGCTCACCAACAGCACGAACACCATGTTCCAGACCCAGCTTCAGTTCACAGTCAGAGCGCGCACACAAGAAGAGCTGGATGAGGTGCTCGACCAGATCTCGGCGATTTTGAACACGCGCCGCGTCAAACATACGATCGAGACGGCACCAGCTGCCAATTGCTGGTTTAACCGGCTGCCCGGACGAGACAAGCTGGTGCGCAAACTGCGGTTGATGGACTATAACGTGGCCGCGCTCTGGCCGCTGCAATATTCCCCCGAAGGCATGTATTCATCGCCGTTCGGGAACCGTCCTTTGCGTCTGTTCAAGACGCCAACAGGCCAGAACTATTCCTTCCAGTTCCATATTGCAGATAAGCCTCAGGCGGCAGGGCACTACCTGATCTTTGCCCCGACCGGCACGGGTAAATCCACCCTGATCATGCATCTGCTTGGCGGGATCGCCAAGTTTGCAGGCGTGCGCAACTACGTCTTTGACAGTCTGGAGGGCGCGCGGTTCATGAGTGAGGTCATGGGCGGACAGTACCAGTCCTTTGACCAGCTCTCCCTTAACCCGCTTGATTGTGATCTTGACAATAAGAGCGCTCGCCAGCGGGCCGCGACCATGATGCGGATCATGCTGGGCGACCAGTATGTGCAGGAGATGGACGACCAGATCAATGACGTGCTCGACTTTGCAAGTGTCATGGATCGGGGGGAGCGCACGTTCGACAGCATTTTCAAAGCCGCTTTTCCCTCAAACTCCGATATCAAGCGCGCTTTCACCAGGTGGGTGAAGGATGAGCGGCTTGGAGAGGGGGCTTATAGCCATATCTTCAACGCCCCCCATGACAGCATCCGCACTTTTTTGGAGCAAAGCCATCTGGTCGGCATTGATATGACCGAGCCGCTTAAAGACCCGCTGCTTGGCCCTGCCTTGGTTACGCATATTTCCAGTGCGATTTATGAGGCGGCCAAGGTCAACCACAAGGGCTTTTCTATCTTTGTCGATGAAGCGGCCAATCTGCTCCGCAATGAAGGCTTCCGTCATCTCGTCGGGCAGATGTTCATGGAATACCGCAAACTAGGCGGTGTTGTCGGGCTGGCCTTCCAGAACCCGGAAGCGCTGGTGGAGTTTGAAGGCTCGGCCAAGATCGTCAACAACGCCCCGAACCTTATGTTCATGGCTGGCTGTGGTGGCAGCGATAAAGCCCTTGAGCCGTTCAATCTGAGCGAGGATCAGATCGCCTTCATTCGCGGGGAAGGGGATCTGGCAGGAGGCCGTCAGGTTCTTCTGGTCAAGCGTGATCTGGCTTCTGGATACAATGAGAGCACCATCATTGATGTGGACCTTTCCGGCCTTGGGGATGCCTTGCGGTTTTATCGCTCAGGCACCGGACCAATGGCAGAACTTCGCAAAATTCAGGACGTGTGGGGCGAGCAATGGCTCGCTCATGTCTAACAGCACATGCAGGACTTAATCATCAAAGCGGCGGGAACAAAGTAAAATGAATGCATCTAACGGGACAGGTTCAAGACACTCCTATGACCATAAGACTGACTGGTCGGACGATCACTATTCTTGTGGTGAATATTACGAGGATGAGGACCTTTATGACGACAACGGCTTAGACGAGGAAGGCTTAGACGAGGAAGGCGTTGAGGAGGAAGGATCTGCTGATGAAGATCTTGTAGACGAAGATCTCCATCAGTACCGGCCTTCGTGGGGTGCTGTCATGGTGGCCTGCCTGACCTGCTTTGCTCTGGGATCATTCCTCTTCAGTGGGGCCGATGAAAGCGACATAGAAAATAGACTGTCCCGGCTGGAAGGAGCAGTTCATCTGGTTGCATCTGTGACGCCTATGCCTTTGTCTGCGACCTCGTTGACTGCGCAGCCTGTCATTATAGACCCTCCTGTCATCATTGATCGAGAGGCAAACCGGTTGGTCGCACCTGAAACGATCTTCAAAAGAGAGGCGTTGGCTTCTGAGACAATTTCTACGCCGTTAAAACCAATCGGGCAGATCAAACTTGAACTGGACGCAGACGGGGAGGCGAGCTGATGAGAGCCAACCGGTTTATTGCCGTCTCCATGCTTGTCCTCTCGCTGAGCCTGATACCCGGCGTCGGTTTTGCTGCCCGTCCCGTCATTGATATCAAGGCCATCGCAGAAGCCAAGAAGCAGATTGCGCAGATGAAAGAACAGATCAAGACGCTCAAAGAGCAACTTGATGTGGTCAAGGATGTGCGCGCTGGCATTGACGATACGCTTAAGAGCATTGGCGAGGTCACCAAGATCTCGATCCCCTCCATCAACTTCAGTGACATTACCGGTCAGATCATGTCGGACAATTCCTGCCTGGTTCCCGACTTTGAAAGTCTGATGCCGGATGTGAGCTTTGATGAGATGGATATGGGCTCGCTGTGCTCACGTTCTGATGCCTATCAAAACGGTCTGGTGGCTGATCCCAAAGACATAGAGAGCATGCCTTGGTCGGAAAAAGAAAAAGCCCAGAACAGTGTTAAAAAAGCCCGCCTCAGTACGGTGGCCGATGCCTCGTTTAAAGGGCTGGCGCAGGCTGATATGGCGCAGGAAAACGCGGTTAAAACTCTGGAGGCGGCGCAAGAGCTCAAAAGCGAGGGAGCAAAGGCACAAACAGTTAATGAGCGCCTGCAGGTGCTTATTGAAGTTAATTCTGCCCTGCTGCAAAGCCAGTCCCAGACCAATCAGCTGCTTGCCCAGCTTCTTAAAGTGTCTTCGGCACAGTCGATTATTCAGGGCGTTCCATTGGAGAGCGAGCTGGCAAAGGACGACATGAAGAAAAAGGGAGGCTCCTCATGACCTCCCAGACCTTCACGCTTAGCTCAATTGCTTTGCAGGAATTCAAGCCTGCCTTCGCGTTTCAGCCGCTCATAACCAACCTTTTTCCATGCGCCCGGATCGGGCCTGTGCCAGTTGGGAATGGCGCAACCGTCCATGACAAAGCCAAGAACGCGGGTGTGCCTGTTGCAGTAAAAGCTCTCAAAGGCTTCCCAGTCCTCTGCATGCCACGGGGCTCTGCGCGAAACATATCCATCCCATGCCATTTCCAGCAAAGTCAGATCACGGTACCGGGCAATGGCGTCCTGATCCGGGCTTTGTACAAATACCTCCCGGTCCACCTGAGCGCGAAGTTCTCGTCCGGCCTTAGTCCACTGATTGTCTGGAATACTCATGTACTTGACCTTCCAGCGAGGTTTGAACTCGACCTTCGACGCCTGTTCAAAGGTTTTGTAGGCGCCCTTGTATTTGGCAAGCTCGGCCGCAACATCGGTTGGGCTCTTCAGGTTGTTCCAGGCCCATTGGACGTAAGCCAGATCAAGGAAGCGGGTGTCTTTTATCCCATCAAAAATATTGGTGGAGCCCTTCCCTTTGAGAACAATGGAACCCTTCAAATGATCGAGATCGGGCGCAGCCTGGGCCGCACTCACAAACCCCAAAAGGGAGAAGGCTATGAGTGATGCCTGTATCAGCTGCCCCTTGATTGTTGAGTATGTCGATAACGGCAGTACATTCGTCAATAAATACATGGAAATAGCCTATGAGCCGATGCTGGTAATATTTGCCAGTCTAGCATGTTTATGGGCGGTTTGGCAGGGATTTAAACTGGCTACAGCCACCACGGATTTAACCTGGGTCGCCTCCCAGTTTGTGTTCTTGTTCTTTGGTTTTGGCGTGCTCACGGCCCTCAAATTCGGCCTTGCCGGAATGATCTATGAAGCGACCACGACCTTAATGTTCGGTATCCCAGGTGCGCTCATGGGGGCTGGCAGTGGCGCGGATGCCATCACCGGCCTTGTCACCGAGCTGGAAGCTGCCTTTACCCAACCCTTTGCAATGGCAAAAACCATGATGAATGGGGCAGGGTGGTTAGAAAAATTCGGGATCGTGCTCTTTGTCGCCGCGCTGATGCTGCCCTTCATCATCATGATGATCGTGTTCGTGGTCCATGTGGCAATCGGCCTGTTCCGGATCATGATGGTGTGCTTGCTGGCCCCTTATGTGATCTCCATGGCTGCATTTCCCTTTGGCCGTGAGAAAATCGGCTCCGGGGTCTCCACTCTTTTGACCTCAATCCTGACGCTGGTTGCAGTCACGCTGGTGTTCAAGCTGATTATTACTGGCATCGGCAATCTTATGCCGGGTGGTGAGCAAATCAGCTCTGATGTTTTAGATGATACCGCCTGGAAGGCTTACATCCTTGTGATCCTGACCGCGTGGTCGGGTGTGGCGCTGGTGCAGGAAGCAACCTCACTGGCCGGCACACTGGCACAAGTGACGCTCAATGCCGCCACTCCGGGTGCGATGATGAGCGGGGCAGCTCAAACAGCCGGGGCTTACGGCAAAGGCATTGCTGCTGGAGCCAAAGGCGGCTGGAGCGCTGGTAAGGCAGCGCTTGGCGTGAGTAATGCCACGCTCAGTGACAAAGCCGCTGACATGAGCCTGCAATCTGGCGGCAATCCCAATTCCAAAGCAACCGATGCCCTGAAATCAGAGAAGTAATTATCATGAGCAAACCGTTCCTCTTCACGCTTTCCCTTGTCTTGTTTCTGGCTGGCTGCGCCTCCAATGCAGAAATGCCCTACGCCCCGGTTGATACGGACGAAATGCGTCCCTCGCCCTGTGCCTGCGTAGATCTGGACTACCAGCCGCAAAGCTTTGAGTGGGTGGAGGCGGCCCATGTTTAAAAGAAGGCGGCAAGACAAGGGAAAGAGCGAGCCTAAGGGGGCACTGCATCAAGGACTTGCGGTCCCTGTTCAGGACAACGCGCCTGATGTGGGCGTTCCTGATAAAGACCAGGCACAGCGCAAGGCAGTGCTGGATGCAGATCCGTTCGCCTATAAAAGCGCCCATCGGCGCATGGTGACGCTGTTCAGGATCTCAGCCGGTCTCAATGTTGTTTTGGGCGTGTGTCTGGCGTTGGCCCTGCAGGCCATTGCGGTTGCCCTGCCCCTTAAGACGACGGAAATCGCGCTGCTTCGGGTTGATCCAGCAGATGAGCGGATTTACCGGGTCGAGCCGATCTCTGTTGAGGTGGATGGCTTTGAGTTGATGTTAGAGAAAATGGCACGGCGCTATGTGGCGCAGATCCTCGCCGTTGACCCGATCTCTCAAAGTTCGAGATTTCAGGAAGTCGCCACGTATTCCGATCAGGACTTTTACCGTCAGTTCTTGAAAGAAAACGAAGGCCGCATTGATGAAGCGATTGAAGATGGTTTGAACCGCTCGATCACCGTTGAAAGCGCCAACCAGGTCGATGCCTATGGCGGGATCTACCAATACGCCGTTGACTTCATCCAGACAGACAGGATCGGCAGGGCAAAGCCTGAGCAATCCAGACTTCGCGCCTATGTGGAAATGACCACACGCCCGCAAGAAGTCACCAGCGTGGAGCGGTTTGAGAACCCCCTCGGCATTCGCATCTTAAAATTGGCTGTTCAGGAAAGACCGACCACATGAGCCCCCGTATTTCTCTATTTCTTGTCACATTACTTGTTTCAAACACCGCTCTTGCCCAGACCTCATTGGATCGCGGTCCTCAAACACCAAACCAGCGGGTTGCGCAGGGTCAGCAGGTAGCGTCAAATGTTGCTGCCAGTGTGCCGCAGGATGCGCTCAAACAAGCAGCTGCACAGCGGCGCGGCCAGTTTGGTCCCCTGAACCGCACGACCGTGCCATTGGGCCAGATCCAGAAGGCCTGGGATAAGGCTGGCAAGGATGGCGGCGTTCACACGCAGGTTGAATGCGGAACCTGCGTTTACCGGGTCCGTCTTCGCGAGTTCATGCTCACCGTGATCCAGCTGCCTGAAGACGTTAAGATTAAAAACGCGGATGTGGCGGATGTGAACTTGTTTGACACCAAAGTGCGCAATGACACCACGTTGGTCATCAAGCCTTTGGCAGCAGGCGTTGACAGCTCCCTGCAGGTCTATGCTGAAGATGGCAGAGTGTTCAGTTTTTACCTGCGTGCAGAAACCGTCAATTCAAAGCATATTCCGGATCTGCAATTCAAGATCGAAAAACCCCGATTGGTGCAATCGGCTTTGATCGAAGTTGCAGCAGGGGGATCGCCAGTGCCCTTGATGAATATGCCTGCTTATACTCCCAAGGGCGACGAGACACAGAAGGTGCCGGGCGATTATGTCAAACGCGCCAACATTGACCCGTCCAAACTGCGCGGATGGGGTGAATACAAGCTTTGGGGATCTGACAACTCGTTAAAGCCGGAACTGGTGCTGCGTGATGATCACTTCACCTACATTTTTTACGGCGACAAATGGAATGATCTGGAGTTGCCGACCGCGTATGTGGTGGTCGATGGGATTGATGAACTGGTCAATACCCGCGTGTCCGGCAAGGCATACATCATTGAGAACACCAGCAAACTCATCACCTTAAAATCCGGTCAGTCCTACATGTGTATCCAGTACAAGGGTAACTAACATGAGTGTATGTGAGTTATTCCTTGCGGTTGGATTGAGTTTTGGTGGGGCGTGTGTCCCTGAGCCGGTTCTCTCTCGTGGTTTGCCTCCAAATGATGATGGTGTGTTTGAGTATAAGCGCCCACCGGCTCCAAAGCCGGTGATACCGCCAGCACCGCCGCCGCCGCGCATCATCATGGCTCCTCCCATCGTGGTTGAAAAGGAAGTCAGCAAGGACGCACCGCCCAGAACGATCATCAAGAAAGAATACATCACGGTTGAGAAGATCATTGAGCCTCCAAAACCCAAAGATCCCAGCCCGTTTGAGCTGGAACTGCAAGCAGCACGAGCCGCCCGCTTTGGGACACAAGGCTACATCACCTCGCGAGGTGTGTTGGCAAACGGGTTAGAGGGCAATGTTCCAGGTCTTGATGAAGGTCTAACGCGCACAGCGGCGCTCAACGTACCTCCTGCAGGTGGACTATCCGGTTCCTTCAGTCCCCCGGAAGGCATCGACCCGCAAAACAGCACCTACAAGGCGTCTGGCCGGATCTCCACCAGTGCGGTTGACAACAGTCGGATTGTGACAGCTGATCGCTACATCACCGGCATCATGGAAACCGGCATTAACAGCCAGCTTGCTGATGAGGGCACGGTCGTCATTCAGGTGAGCCGGGATGTTTACGGCTATCACGGGGCCAATCTTCTGGTTCCAAAGGGAAGCCGCATGATCTGCCGCTATGAGAGCGCCAAGAAGGTTGGACAGACCCGTATTGGCTTCCAGTGCGAGCGCGTTCTCATGGCTGAGAGCCGTGCTGAAATCTACCAGCTCAAAGCCAAAGTTGGTGATGCGCAAGGGTATGGCGGCATGTCCGGCCACGTCGATAATCGCTGGTGGGAGAAATACGGCACTGCTGTGACCACCGTTGCCATTGGCGCGGGCGTTGAATCTGCTGTCACCATGGCCTCTGCCTATGGCTTAGAGGGCTCCGACACGATTGCTTCTGCCCTGACAGGCATCTCGGAGAACGTTGGCGAGTTGTCGGCAAAGTTTATGGAAGACACGGTCAATTTAAGGCCGGTCATCCGTATTTCCCAGGGCACCAGAGTTCAGATCAGACCTGAATATGACTGGTACCTGGCTCCACCTACCCAGCAGTAATGTGAGGTTATTTAGATGCGGAATATTTTAAGACTTTCTCTGACAGGGGCCATGTTGCTGACAAGTACAGCAGCCGGGTTCTCCCAAACAGCGGCCCCTCCAACACCCGCCGCTCAGGCGGCCGGGGCAGGCAAGCAAGGCCAGATCGGTCAGCAAGGCCAGATAGGTCAGCAAGGAACGAGTGCGGCGCAGGCCACCGCTGCACTTCGTGAAAAGCTGTTTGCTGTTGCTGTGAAGCAGACCACACCCATTTTTGAGGGCAAAGCGGTTGAGCTTGCCCTGCAGATCAAGAAGGCTCCTCAGTTCACCGCTGGGGTCAACAAGGATGAGGTTTCCGTTGCCGGTGTGAGCGCAGAGGGCTTCTCCCAATATGTCATGCATGATGGGAAGAAGATCGGGCAAGCTGTGCTCACACGTCTGACAAAGGGCGAGCGTTTTGTTGAACTCAATGCAGAAAACTTTTCTTCTCAGTTCGACGTTGAAGAGGATGTGATTGATCCGGAAGAAACACTTGATGTATCGGGCAATGAAGAAGAGCTGATCGCAGCGCTTAAAAAGCTCAATGCGCAAGAAGAGCCTGAGGACGACAAAGACAAGGACAAGGAAGAGGACGAGGAGAAATACGAGGACGTTGAGCGCGATGAGAACGGCGGGTCCGGTGCCGGGTCAGGCTCTTCAGATGGTGGTGAGACGCCTGGTCAGAACGGCTATGAAACACCTGATCGCAAAGAGGTGGAAGAAAAAGACGCTCCTGAGGATGTGCCAGAAGAAATCCGTGTGACCTTTGAGGGGTGCTCGCCGGTCATTGACCGCAATCAGGGACAAGTGCGGGTTCAAAGCAAGACGCAAACGCTCAAAAAAGGCATTGTGGTTGAGGAAAGCGCGTGTTCAGACAGCGGGACCAATTTCACGATCCAGAAAAGCGGGGCAACCTGTGATGACAAGATCGATGTGACTGCCCGGATCGCAAAGCCGCAATATCTCGAATATTACGTCAACAGCCAGCAGGAGCGCATCCAGCTTTCTGATTGTCAGCCTGATCCCGATACAACGTTCTCTATTACCGAGGATGACAGCTGCCCGATTGATATCGATCTGGAAGCGGGTATGGCCTATATTGAAACCTCCATGGTCTACACCGATGGCAACAACAATCTGCAGACCGTTCGTAGTTGTGAACGCTCTGAATTCTACCAGCCAATCAAGATGGCGCAGGTCACAGACGGCTGTTCCATCCGTCATGATTTCGGCAATTCCCTTTCAACTGAAATGGCGATGTGGATCTATCAAAAGGACGATCAGTTCTTCCAGGCCTCTCCTTGCTCGGTGACTGAAAACACCTATCCGCATGAGAAGGTCTTTAAAAAGAACGGCGTTGATATCTGCCAGACCATGGTGGATCTGAGCGGGCGCAGGGCAATTCCTCAGTACCGCACGCAAATTACAGTGGGCGGCGCTTCTCAGTATATTGATCAGTGCACACCAGATTCAAATGCCTCGATTGAAATCAAATCCACCACAGAAGGCTGCATCAATCCAGCCGAGTTCAATCACGACATTGCAGCTGGTGTCTCTTATGGCCTTGAACGGCACTATTTTGAGAACCCGACCCGTGAATATGTAAGTTCCTGTCAGCAGGGCGGGACAACATACGTTCACAATGTGGATGTGTCGTCGTGGAAGCACAATGACGAGAAGAAGGTGGCACAGCCGCTTTCCGATGTGTCGATCAATGTAGCCGGTCAGGTCTACCCGATTGCTTCAAACATGATGCTGCCTGGGGCACCTGAAGTTGCTTACACCAAGCTGGAAACAGAATCCGAGCAGGTTGCTTCAGGACGTTACTTTGAGGGCTGTTATGCCTTTGTGCCAACCAGGCTGACAGATGTTTTTGAGCGTCCGGACAGTACCCGTTTGGAGGTTCCATTGGGGGATGGGGACGTTTTTGAGGAAGGTTATCAGTGCAAGCCAACCATTGAAGGGTGTATCAGTCCTGCGGACTTCACGCATGATTTTGCAGCTGGCGTGTCTACCGGACTGGAGCGTTTTTATTACACCAATCCAGACAGGGTTTATGTGGGTAGCTGCCAGAAGAGCGATACGAATTATACGCATATCGCTGAGACATCTTCCTGGAAATATGATGATCCCAAGCGCAAAGCACGGCCACTGTCTGACGTTTCGATCAGAGTGGATGGCTTAAGTTACACCATTGCAACTAAGAAGCTTCTGCCTGGCGCACAATACGTTGCTTACAAGAAGAAGAGTGTTGAAGAAGATGAAGACACCTCAGAGCGTTATTATGACGGATGTAATGCGATGGTTCCTGTCAAGCGTAAACAAGCTTATGAACGGCCAGATGGAAGCAAGCATTATGTGGCTGTCAGCGACGGCACTCCTGTGAATGAAGGTGATCGGTGCACCTATCAGCAGGAGATCGAAGAGCGCTGGGTGAGTGTGTCGTTTACGAGCAACCGTGCAAGTTGGGGCTATTTAGAGGACAAAGATAAGAACAGGGCTTACTCTAACGACGGCCCACATAGAAACGGTCCATACACAGCAACTGGTGCCAAAAGAAGCAATCGTTGCAACACTGCTACATTCACAGCAACCAATCTCTTTAAGACCTATACGCGGGATAAAAAGACTAATCCGGCAGGTGAAGTATTCTATTCAAAGTGGAAGACGGTTTCACAAAGAAACACGTCTAATACCGTGACCTCAAGAGGGGATGGCGGCGAAGAATGCTGATGAACGTCTAAGTATACGCAAAGGATCTGGCAGGCCGAGGTCATGGATCTGCCAGATCCTCCTTAACTCTTAAAACGCAAGCAACACCAATGGTTTGAAAGTAACTCCCAGAGGCAATCCTCAGGGTGAATGGGTAAGTTATGTCTGATCGACTGATAATGAAGCTTATGGAACCTTTAGCTGAACTCTACAGCGATCCTAATGTAGTTGAGCTGCGCCAGATGCGGCCTCGGAAACTCATTCTGGAACATCGCAAGTCAGACCTGCAGCAGATCGAGACGCCAAATATCGGCTTCACCGAGATCCGGCGCATATGTCAGGCGCTTGCCAACTACAACGGCCTGAAGTTTTCTGAAAGTTCAAACCCCAATCTTTCCGTGTCGCTTCCAGAGCGCCATCGTTTTGAGTGTCTGATCGGACCGAGCACGCAGAACGGCCTTTCCATGGCGGTGCGTTGTAAGCATCCCTATGAGATCAAGTTCGAAGATCTGGGGCTTAGCCAAATGATCATCGATTACATTGGTGAAGCCATGCAGAAGCGTTGGAATATTGCGATATCCGGCTCCACCAACACTGGCAAAACAACATTCCTGAACAAACTGCTTGGCCTCTTGCCTGTCCAAGAGCGCATTGTGTCATGTGAAGACACGCCGGAGTTGGAAGTTGAGCGCTTCTGGAATGGATCTGCGCTGTTTGCAGCTCGTGAAGCCTCACAAGGCGCAGGCCTGAGAACATGGGAGCAACTGTTCAATCACAAAATGCGTATCTCTCCAGATCGCATCATCTTCTCAGAGATCTCTACTGAAAATGCCTTTCCAGCTTTGAACGCGCTTAACACCGGCGCAAAGGGTTGGATGTGCACGATCCACGCTGACCGTGCTGAGATGGTGGTTGAGCGGTTCCAGCACAACATCGATATGTCAGGCATGAACCTGACAAAGCCAGTCAGCGAGTACTTCGACACGTTGGTTGATGTGGTCTTCCATATCACTCGTTTTGACCGCGGAGTGCGTCATGTCACTGACATTTACGAGGTCAAAAACAACCGTTACATCCTCAAAGACGGGAAACCTCAGTGATGCATGTATTCCCTCGCGTTGTTGCTCTTGTCTCCATATTTGCCTTCATCGCCGTCACGCTTGCAGGGTGGTATTACACGCTCGCGTTTGATCCCACCGATGCCCAGTGGTGGAAATGGCTTTATGCCTTTTACATTGAGACCAATGAACTCCCCCATGAGATCCTGATCCCGTTTGGCGGCGGATTTGTCGCCATGATCATCATAATGATTGTCGGCCGCATCCTCATGGAACAGGCGGGTAACAAAACGGTCTCTGGTGAGCGCGATTCAGGCTCGCTGCATGGCACGGCACGTTTTGCTGAAGATGCCGAGATCAAGGGCATGGGCTATCTGCGCGGCAAAGGCGTTGTGGTTGGTGGTCTGGAAGACAAGTTCAAAAACGCGGCCATGCTGCGCCATGACGGACCTGAACACGTGCTTGCCTTTGCCCCGACCCGTTCCGGTAAAGGCATCAGCGTGGTCATCCCGACCCTGCTGACCTGGCCTGGAAGCACCATCATCCTTGATATCAAGGGTGAGAACTACGCGAAGACTTCGGGTTGGAGAGCGGCGCAAGGCCAGAACGTCTTTTACTTTGAGCCGACTGCAACCGAAGGCTCTGCCCGTTACAACCCCTTAGAAGAGATCCGCATCGACACCGATTTCCAGATTGGTGACTGCATGAACGTTGCCAAGATGATCATCGACACCTCCGGCAAGGGGCTTCAAAACTTTTGGGAACAGGAAGGGTTTTCGTGGCTGTCTACGGCCATTTTGCATGTGCTTTACCGGGTACGCAATGAGGAAAAGCGCAAGGCAAATCTGGCCGATGTGCTCCACTTCCTGTCAGTCGGTGATGATGAAGCCGGTGATGATGAGCAAAAGCTTGATGCGCTTGTTAAAGCCAAAGCGGAGGGCAAGAAAAAGGACGAGGACGGATTTGAAAAGCTGTTGCTCGACATGGAGGGCTATGAGCACGGCAATGAGGGTGCTGACAAGGAAGTCCGGCGCGGGGCATCACGCATGCGCAAGCGGGCAGCCAATGAACGCTCAGGTGTCTCGTCCACGGCCACGGCTCAACTTGCGATCTTTGCAGATCCGATCATAGCGCGAAACACATCGGCCTGTGATTTTACCATTCATGATCTGATGAACGCGGATCAGCCGACCAATGTTTATCTGGTCCTCTCGCCTGCTGAGATTGGGCGCATGAAGGCGCTTATCCGCATCATCCTCAATCAGATGCTCACGCGCCTGACAGCCAAAATGTCCCATAATGAGGGTGAGACGCTTTACAAGCACCGCATGCTTTTGATGCTGGATGAGTTTCCCCAGCTCGGCAAGCTGGACATTTTTGAAAGCTCGCTTGCCTTCATGGCAGGTTATGGCCTCAAAGCTTTCCTGATCACGCAGGATATCACCCAGCTTCAAAGCGCCTATACCCGTGATGAGAGCATCATCTCCAACTGCCATGTGCGCATCGCCTATGCACCTAACAAGATCGAGACGGCTCGTGTTCTGTCTGACATGACCGGCAAGACAACGGTGGTGCAACGCAAGCGTTCGGTGTCAAAGAATTTAGAGCGGGGCGGTGCCAGTCTTTCGGAAAGTGTTTCTGAGACCTCACGGCCTTTGATGACACCCGATGAATGCATGTTGCTCCCCGGTCTCAAATACGATGAAGACGGCAGGGTTACTGCCCCAGGTGAGGTGCTGGTGTTCACAGCCGGTAAACCAACCATCAAGGGCCAGCAATACCTTTATTTCTTTGATGAGGTGATGAACGCCCGCTCCAAACTGAAACCTTCTGGCAACGTCAAAGCAGGGGTTCAGATTGAGAGCGGCAACAGTGCTCACCCTGCTGAAGGTGCGCCGGCTTCGCCCGCGCAAGTTGGAACGCCAGAGCCCTCACCCAAGCCAGATATGGATAAACAGGTCGCGCCAGAGGTGATCCAGGAAGCTTTTGAGGCTGAGACTTGCAAATCCGGGACTGCAACTCAGAGCAATCCATTTCTTGGCCCCCTCAGCCGGGTTGCTGAAGGCCCGGCCACTGATAGCAAGGCTGGCGGCTCATGAGCTCAAAAGTTCTCATTCTTTCTGTCGTTTTAAACCCTGAGGAGATCCACCATGGCACAACGTGAGACCAAAGCCCCTGCCCGATCCAAGACACCCGTGCTTAAGCAAGGAAATGTGAGTGAGGCTGCAAACCGGGACAAGCGCGAGCGGACTTATCTGGCCGTTCCTTATGACGAGCGCGAGGAGGCTAAGAAACTTGGTGCCAGGTTTGATCGCAAAGCTAAGAGCTGGTTTGCGCCGACCGCTGAAATCGCGAAGGCAACGATGAAATGGTCGGTTGAAGGCAAAGCGCCTGCGGCTGAGCAAAAGCGCGATCCGGAAGGGGAGTTCAGCAAATGGTTAAGGTCTAAGAACGTCGTTCTTGGCGGCTTGGCACAGATGGATGGCAAGTGGCACCGGGTAAAAATTGACGGTGATCCAGACAAGAGTGCTTCTTATCGAGGTTTCCTTGAAGGTGGTGTTCCAAATGGGATGCTGCACAACTTCAGAGGCAAGCAAGAAAGGTGGGTTTTTGAAGACCTTAACCTTTCCAAAGATGAAATTCAGCGGGCCATTGAAGCTGGGAAAAAGGCATCAAGAAACCGGGATAATGAGCGCAGGCTGGATCAGGAAAAAGCTGCGAAGACAGCCTATGGGATATGGGCCAACATGACCGACTGGGCCAAGCCGTCAAACTGCGAGTACTTGAAACGAAAAAACGTCCTCGGGTTTGGTGTGAAGCTGGATAAAGACGCTCGCATGGTCATTCCGCTACGTGATACGGATCTTAAAATCCACTCGCTGCAGTTTGTTGGTGAAGGCAAACACTATCTCAAGCATGGCCGCAAAGAGGGGCTGTTCCATGCAATTGATCCAAAGCGTTACTTAAACGATGCGGAAAAGCCTGGACAGGGAGATACGCTTATCTTTGCAGAAGGCTACGCGACCGGTGCGTCCGTTCACAAACTCACAAAT
Source organism: Pseudovibrio sp. Ad5 (assembly GCF_001623095.1). Taxonomy (NCBI): domain Bacteria; kingdom Pseudomonadati; phylum Pseudomonadota; class Alphaproteobacteria; order Hyphomicrobiales; family Stappiaceae; genus Pseudovibrio; species Pseudovibrio sp. Ad5. Next base: position 50,461 of record NZ_LMCH01000012.1, read on the forward strand.
AAGCCAGTCATCGTGACATTTGATGCTGACAACCTGGTCAAGGTTGCCACAGCGCTGCGTGACAAATTCCCAGACGTGACCATGCTGTTTGCAGCTGATGATGACCATCATCTCACCACACGCGAAAAGCCTCTTCCCAATAAGGGAATGGAGAAAGCAATTGAGGCCGCGCAGGCCGTTGGCGGGTATGTGGTGCGCCCTCCCCTTAACAAGGCTGATAAAGCCAAAGGTCTGAAAGATTGGAACGATCTGACCACCGCGCGCGGCGAAGAAAGAGCGGCCTCCCAGTTCATTACGCAAGTCCGGTTGGCACGGAAGCTGGGAAACGCGCAGGAGCTTCAGATCGATACCACAAAATCTAAACAGCAAAGCTTTGAGCAGGAGATGAGCTTATGAAAATCGACAAGACAGGCTTTAAGTTCGGAAGAGGAAAGAATGAGAAAACGGCAGCGTTCAACCTTTACATGCCGCTCAGCGTGATTGCTGACATCAAAAAGCGGGCCAAAAAGCTGAACTGGAAATACGGTCATTACGTTGCCTACGTTTATGAAAACGTTGCCCATCCGGACCCGGCAAAACTAACCGCCATTGATGAGCTGAAAAAGGTCAATCACGACCAGGCGCGTTTGGGCAACCTTTTGAACGCTGGTCTGGCCGATATGGCGCTCAGGGCCAATCACGGCGAGATGGAAAAGCTCTTGCACGACATTCGCGACACGCAGAGCGCGCTCAAAGCAAAAGTATTGGCGCTCTGATCCATGATTGCACACAAGATAGACCGTAAATCCGGACAGAATTCTTTTAAGGCGCTGGCGCGTTATGTGGCTGCTGCCAAGGAAGACAATGAGAAGCTGGGCGATCTTTGGATTGAAAATTGCGAGCTGGCAAGCACCAAAGACGAACTGGAGCTTGCCATTGTCGAGATTGAAAACACGCAAAAGCACAACACCCGTGTGAAGGGCGACCGCTCCTATCACCTGGTGATCTCGTTTGCGGAAGGAGAAGTGCCCGAGCTGGCGGCATTGAAGGACATTGAAAAGTCCTTTGCCAAGGCGCTTGGCTTTGAAGAGCATGAGCGCATCATCGGCACTCACACCAATACAGACAACTACCACATGCACGTGGCGATCAATCGGATTCATCCCAAAACCTACAAGGTCCACACGCCCTATATGGATTTTGACGCTCTGGAGCGCACCCGTCTTGAGATGGAAGTGAAATACGGCCTGACCCGCACCAACGCCAAGGGCGAGGTGCTGGAGAAGACCAATCCAAAGGCAAGGGATTATGAGGCCAACACCTATGAGGTCTCCTTCTCCACTTATGTGAAGGATTACAAGCAAGAGCTTTTGAAGATCCGTGAAAGCTCTAAGACATGGCCGGAGTTCCATGAGGGCATCGCGGCGTATTCGCTGGAACTGAAGCAGCGCGGCAATGGCCTGGTGTTCAAGGAGCTGGACGGCCCGCGTTCGGAAAAAGCCAGCACGGTTCACCGTGACTTTTCTAAAAAGGCATTGGAAGACAAGTTCGGCCCCTATCAGGCAGCGGAGAAAGATCTCTCTCAGGCTAAGCGCAAGGACCGCTATGAACGCAGGCCGCTTTATGACCGGCACCGGGAAACCGATCTTTGGGAGAAGTTCACCGATCAGCTCAGTAAACCCAAGCGCAAACGCAAACACAGTTGGAAGTCGTTTCTAACGGATTACGCCCAGCTCAATCATGCGGCCATCGAGATGCTTAAAGGGGAAGAGGCCATGTTGTCCCTGATGGGACTTGGGTCAAGACGACAACCAGGACTGCTGGAGAAGCATTTTGGAGTGAAACTGCAAAAGCAAAAGCAGCACAAGGCTAAGCGGCCTGACAACGACAAGGTCAAAGACAAAGGCCGGGACAGATAAAGCGCCCTGCCCGACTTGCTGGTGGTGCTAGCGGCAAGAGGGACAGGATGAAGACTATGTTTGGCAAGGCATTTTAATGCTTGCGGAAGCGGGCGAGGAGATCCTCAGAGGGAGGAGCATTGAATTGGGCACGATAATCAGATCGCAGCTGCAAATTGTTATGACGCAGTTCAGTCGGGGGATGGGAGGTCAGGTAGTGAGCCATGATGTTCGTGCCGCCCCGTTCATCGCCTATGCTGTTAAAGACCTGACACATGCAGTCTTTTCCAAGCAGCATTTGAGCAAACTCATCGGCGCGATACTCAGCCATACGAGAGGTCAGGGCCGGGATACGATTTCCGATCCCGATAATCAGGCTGCAAGGAAAGAAGAAGAACATCACGACCAGATTGAGGATTGGTACACTTTTGAAGAGATTTGCAAAAAACAAAAGCACATTGAACGGCGTGAAGATTGCAGCCGATATTACCGCGTGTTTTGTGTCCCAATACCGCAAATGAGCTATCTCGTGAGCAAGAAGCCCAGCCAGTTCTTCAAGGCCGTGCTCGCGAAATTTGGTATCAAAAAGAGCGCCCCTATGGATGGCAATCCGGTTGCGGCCATAAGCGCAGGCATTGTAGCTTTTGTCGTCAACCACTCGCCACACAATGTGAGGCAGTTTGATGTTCTTGGTATCGGCGCTGTGTTGCAGATAGGCAAAAGCGGATTCGATCTGATCAAGCTCGCGCTGCGAACAGCGGCGCGCACCCAACCTGATATCATCAAAGAATTCAGAGATGCCCGGTATCGAAGCCAGGAACAGGATGAGCGTGAATTGGACGCAAAGAACAAACAGCTCGTTGACGTGAGGGACATGGAACGGCAGCAAGTCATAATTGTTAATGGCAGAAGTCACCGGGATCAAAGCATAAAACAAGATTACAAAAGCTGGAGCCGAAATCACGGCCCACGAAATAAACCAGCTCAAATCAATAGCTATGTGTCTGAATACTCTGCGCATTTGAATGTCCCTCCATTGGTTTTAGTTTACAAAACTCTGGGGGAGTTCTCAATGAAACTTGGGCATGTTCCATCTTTGTTCACAACTAACTCAAGTATAGTTAATGTGTTCAAGTAAAGGAGGGCATTATCAATAATGTAGTGATGCTCAATTAATAAGTAAGAATGAGATTAGTTTACTCGAAGACTTAGGGAAATCCATAGCTCTATTCGAAAGTCCTATGAATAATTGATCAGAAATCAGTCTTTACATGTGTGTAACACACAAGTCGATTAAACTTGTACTTTTTAAATCGAAAAGGGGTTTGTAACAATTGAATGAAATTTAGCGAAAATCTCAAGGATAAAAGCAATCAGGGCACTGCCCTATAAAAAAGTAAACCCTGGAAGCCAGGAGCCGCCAGGGAGAACAACATAGAAATCATGATTAGCACCTGAATTTCTATGTTGCCCTCCCATAAATTGCAAGAGTGAAGAACGCAATAATTTTTGCGAACAGGAGAACTCACTCTGAAATTGGCTCAACGCTTCCAGTGAAGACGGAATATTTGGAATGTTTATTGATGCCTATATGCCAGATGAGGCAGCGGCAGTGTTTGGAATCGGCAACACATCGCGCCAGCAGAATGAGAAGGCAGAAGTCGCGGCCAGAGGTTTTACTGGTCTGCCGGTCGGTGTGAGCCGGTGGGATGTGCTCTCGCTGGTGAAGAGGTTGCAACGCGAGCTTGGCTTGACCGCAACACAAGTTGCGCACCTGGAATTCCTCGTGGGCTATACCCGCGATCAGGATTGGCAGAGCGGCAGCAATCCGATTGTCTATCTGACGGTAAGCGCGACCGCCAACAAGCGTTCAATCTGCGAGCGCCAGGTGCTCAACATCGAGCGGGCCTTAAATCGTGCTGGTTTGGTGTGCTGGCACGACAGCGGCAACCTGCGCCGGTTCGGCCATCGCTCAGCAACTGGCGAGCTCCTGCAGGCGTTCGGTGTCAATCTTGCCCCTCTGGCCGCAAGTTACAAGCGCCTTTACCGCATGGCGCAAGAACTGGAGCAGCGCGCCCTTGTCTGGAAACAGCAAAAGACAACGCTGCTGCTTCACAAAAAGGTCTTAAGAGAGCAGCTGACCTTGCATCCAGACCACCCAGCTGCAGGGGATGCGCAAAAGCTGTTGCTGTCATTGCCGCGCCGTATCGAGGCGCGCTTGACCATCACCCAGCTGTTGCAATGGAGCAAGCAGTTCTTGCAGCTGATCGCAGCGTTTCATGAGGTGCGTGACCCCTCTTCCATTGACCAGATCGAGGACGATCCAGCAGCGGAATCCGAACCTCAAAACACCTTTGGTCGGAAGAAAACTTCCGACAGGTCGGAAATCCAGTTCCGACACATAAATACAAGCAATACAAAACAAACACTTTCTAACGAAAGAAGTAGTGAGCGGACACTGCCTGCCGGCAATGACTTGAAGATTGCTTTGACCGCTGACGCGGAAAGGGCTCTTGAAAAGATCGAGCGTGAAAGTGCTGCTCCAGCACGTCAACACCCGATTGCACATGAGGACAGGTCCAACTCGCCTCCCCTGCCCGGTCTTGAACCGCCTTCAGCACAAGCCGTGCTCCTGAGCTCCGGTATCGAGCACATCACGCTCAAACAGGTTTTAGCCTGTGCCAGTCCCATGCTGCGCGATATGATCCGCAATGCCTCAAAGAGCGGTGGTGCCGATTGGGATTCTGTCATCGAGGCCGCAACACTGGCAGCAGGATATCTTGGGATCTCAAAACCAGCATGGCAGGAGGCGTGCAGCAAACTTGGGAGCAGCGCGGCCGCAACGCTGATTGTGATTGCCGAGCGCCGCAGCACCGATCCGGCCACCACCATCAACTCCTATGGCGGCTTTGTGCGCGGCTGTCTGGCAAAAGCTAAAGCCGGGGATCTGCACCTTCAAAAGTCTGTTTTTGGCCTGCTCAGCAAGGCAAATCTGGATGAATAAGCACCTCTCAAAAAAAATGGGACTGTGCCCCCGATCGCTGTCAAGGACAAGGGAGCTACTGCTCCCCGACCCTGAGGCCTCCCCATCCTTCCTGCAGGACTTTTGCGCCGGCACATCCGGCCCAAAAGTCATGCAAGAAGGACACGAGCTGCAAGTGCATTCCAGTGGGAGATACCCCGCCTCAGGGTCGATCCTTGACAGCGCTCTCCCCCGTTTTTGTGACGGAAGAAATGAACCGATCTGAGCGATGTTGGGAACGAACAACACCTCATTGTTTTGAAATTTGAATTTGGAGTATTTTATAGTGCAGGCCAAGTATCTTGCCGACCAGCTTTGTGAAGTCAGCACCGCTTTAGAAGATGCAGTTGTGCAAACCTATGGGGAGCTTCCAGCAAATTGCGCAGCAATCTTGCTACTTCTGCGCAGAAAAGCAGCGCCCTCTCTTGCGTACATCTCAAAGCAAGTCTGTCTCAGTCAATCCGCAACGGCAACGCTTGTCGACCGGTTAGAAGAGGGCAAGCTTGTCCGGCGTATGAAGCGTGAGGGCCGTCAAGTTAAGGTGAAGCTCACGGCCGGGGGCAAAAGAAAAGCTGATGAACTTGTCAAGTCCCGCAGGCAAGCAGCTGAAAACCTGCTGGCAAATCTCAATGAAGAACAGCGCACTGTGCTCTCAAAAACCTTCATCCAAATTATGAGCGGCATAGACCGCTCAGGCAACTTTGAGGATCTCGCCTCCTTAACGGCTGGCCGTTCTTAGCTCGCTTAGGGTGTCATTTCTCACTCAGCCGCACTCAGTCCCAAGCTCTGCGCTGTTGCAGATCACTTACCAATCCACCCATCGCAACTTGATGGATCATTCAAACGGAGATTTCCATGAAAAAGCTTTTCGTTCTTCTTGCCGCAACCATGCTCTTAGCGGCCTGCCAAACAACATCCATTCCCGTCTCATCAAAACAGCCACCTCGGGTGGTGACACAAAAATCTGTTCCAGCAGCCAAAAAGGCTGTGATCGATGCATTTGCTGGCATAGGATTTAAGGTGATCCGCAAGACCAGCAACACTGTTGTGGTCGAACAGATCCTCACCCCAAACAGCACGGAACGAAAGCAGCATGCCTCCTACAGCGATGGCATTCCACGTGCCCGTGCTGCTTTGCGCTTCAGCAGGGTTGATGGTGGTACTCAGATCACAAGTTCATTCGATATGATCACCAATCCGGGCAAAGCCAATCAAGAGAAAGTCACGCTGCTGGATAGCCCTGATGGTGCTCGCCTGCAGCGCTTGTTGGAAGGCTTGCAGTGACCACCGCGCCTCCATAATGCGTTTTTTATTCGCGAAATGAGACTTATTTTCTTGGAAGGACTATGAATAAAATGATTTTGAAGCATTCAGCAAAAGCAACTTTGAGCGCAGTAGCTATATTGTCATGCGCTCTATTAGTGAGCTGCAATCCTCTTCCTGAAGTGTCTGATGATCAACTTACAGCTCTGTTTGGCGACAAAGGCTGGAATTTTAACAGCGACCTTCAGCCATTGATTTCGGAATCAACTGAACAATGCGTGATGCTTATGGCTGGCTTGGATGTGCCGATCTATGCCGGGCTTGATGGTACTTTAATTAGTCAAGTGACGCTTGAATGCCGAAAAGATCTGCAAAAAAGGCTGAGTGACCCCGAACGAAACTCAACAGAACTTGAGCTGAAACATTTCGAGAATGCAGAACTCGCCAGGCGGATTATTGATCTGAGGGCAAGCTTGATTGAGAGAAGAAATGCCGAAATCCTTTCACAGCACAAGGAAGATCTCCAACAAGGGTTGAAGATGGTGAAAAATACACAGGACCGTCTTCCAGAAACAATCAGGCGAGTTAAAGCTGCTTGTGCAGATATCGAAAAACTAAGGGAAGAGAATAAACAAACCAAGATTCTCTATTCATTTCGTTTCAACCTACCTTCCATCTGCGAAGAAACAGAATTTTCAGCGTATCGTGACTTCCTGAATAGCGAGCAGGAAAAGCTTGCGATGGTTTTGGCCGATGAGGTGGCCCTGGGTGATCCCACGCTGCGTAATCCGTTTGACAAGCTGCGTTTGGACCGCTTCAAACGTCCGATTACGTCGGCCCTTGAAAAGGTGGTGACACTTCAGAAAGATTACTCTGTTGGTTTGGAGGAAAGGCAGGAGCGATATAACGAGCGGAAGACTTTGCTAGTTAAAGCAATCAATCAAGCACAGGCTGAGACCTTGGAACTTGGAGAGCTTTTTTCAACCTTTAAGAAGTACTGCGAAAGAAACCATTCATTTGGCAAAGCCAATGGAATAGGCAAAGCGTTCTTAGTCTACAGTGAGGTTTACCTTCCCCGCCAATGTCACGAGAAAAACTATAATCTCGCAGCCCTGAAGGAAAAACAAACCGCCTTCATAGAGGAAATAAAGAATATTTTGAAAGATCATACCCACATGAACGCTTCATATTTCCGAGTAAGAAATGACAGTGGAGTTAAGCAATATCTATCAGATAGAATAGAGCGACTTGATGATAAATTCGAAGAACTGAAGTCGGCTGTTGCGCGCAAAAAAGCGAAACGATCCTAATTTTTTGTCTCGTCGGCTGAACTGGGCCATGTAAGGTCTTACGGCATCATAAAGATGAAAATCTGTGGTGCCGTAATCTTTTGTTTTGCGGCTGTGGGAGAGTAATAAAGATTCATACCGAAAGCCCCCCTTTGCGGACCTTCATCGGCGCAAAGCATTCCTAGTAGCGGCACGACGTAGCTGACCAGTTGCGGACATTCGCCTCAGTGCAGGAGGCTCACCGGTTTTGAGTTCCTACTATTTCTGATTGCGCGCGCTTCCTGTTCCTAGTCCAAGCCAATTGAACATATTGGTGGGTTTGAATAAGGAAGTGTTTTGTTCGAGACGGTTTTGCATTGTTGTTTTTAAGATAACTTGTGGCAACCAAATGGAGTGGGGGATAATTGATACACGCATGTGTAAACATGCTTGAAGGCAAAGTCTCAATATAGCAGCTTCTTACTAAATTTTAGATGGATGGCTAACAAAATGTTTATTGAATGGTTCTTCGGGTATTGCTTAGGGAAAGGGCTAGATGGCTATCTTAAGCAATTAAATGGCTCTCCTTTTGAGCAAGACCTGAAGAAGTGTTTCGAAGACTGGCGTAAGAACCTTCCTGAGGAGATGTATTTTGCTTCAACTGCGGCTCTTTTTCCTATTTATGAGAAAGATGAATTAGGAAATCGCTCGAAGTTAAAGCTAATCGTTGAGAGAATTCAAAGTGGCACAATACCAACCGGTAGCGAGTGGCTAGATGCCTTTGAAGAACAGCGAATTTATGTGCACAATCGTTTAGGAGATGTTCAACCATTTTTTTCTGCTAAAGCCAACGATGTCGAACCACATCTTAATGTGTTGGCGCAAAATTTAGAGCGAACATTTCTGAAGCATCCAGACTTTTTTAACAAAGCTACTTGGCAACAGTTATGTAGCATAGATGAAAAAATCGGCAGTTTATCCAGAGATGGGGAGAGAGCAAGAGAAGAACATCGAGAGACCCTGAACAAACTTGACTTCTTGATAGCATCTCACGGTGCGGATCCGAAGACTATCTATGGTTCACAGTTTGGAGTTTCTAAACCCTCGGAGTTCAGTTATGTGTCACAAGTTCAGCAAGTGGCAGATAGAACGCAAGTTGATGCTTCACATCAAATCAACAGCGGCCTAAATAAGGAAATAGACGGGTACCGAGATCTTGTTAATGAAGAGCCTGCTACTGCACTAAAACTGCTGATGGGGTTGAAGGGGCGATTAAGTCACGAAACCAGCCCGAATATCAAGTTTCGGGTGAATGCCAATATTGCTGTGTGCCATCTCAATCAGGGGAAAACTGATTTAGCGGCAAAAGAATTAATCGCGGCATACGAGCTAGATCCTGAAAACCCAAAGGCCGTTGCTAACAAAGCGTTGGGACTTTTGCTATCAAAGCAAACTGCTGGCTTGCGTGAGTTTGGTACGTGTGAGCTCGCGAAGGACCCGTCTAATGTTCGGCTAGCTGGTTTTTTAATTCAGGGGATGATAGACGATGCTTCTGTCAGCGACCCATTTTCGATAATCTCTTTTGACCTTAAAGATGAGCAAGAGTTTCAAGGCCCATACATGCTCTGGCTGATGAAGAGAGGGGTTGCTTCTGAGTGGTGGGCGAGGGCTAAAACGGCCTACGAACGATTTCCAAATGATGACGAGATTGCTGAGTTGTACGCAACAGCGTTAATGGAAGAAGTTCTGTTCTCTCATGGATTTGAGTTTGGTCCAGCATTACCGCTTGAGTTAGCTGAGAAAATCGAAGTTAGTGTCGATATCTTCAGGATGCTATGGGAGAAGCTGCGTAAGGGGCATCTGTTTAAACTGAATACTGAGAGCAGTATTCCTCATAATCTTATCAACTGTCTTCGAATGCTGGGTAAGCATAAAGAAGCAGCTAAGATAGCTTCAGAGATTGTGGCGTCGTATTCTGAGCAAAATGAAGTTCGCTGTGCTGCTGCAATTGCTTTACTTGAAGATGGTCAACATGAAGAAGTTAAGAAAGCAATTGCTGGCATTGGTATAACCTCCCAAACTGCAATGCTCTCCCTTGATTTAGCAATGAGAGAGAAGGACTTTGCCGGGATAATCAGCCTCATTGGTAATCATTTGGAGTGTTTCCCAGAAGAGGAAAAAGTTGCAGCTCAAGCTGCAAGAGCAGTTGCACTGATCCAAATCTCAGAAACTGATGAAAGGGATAATCTCCTTACGAAATGCAGAAATGAGTTTGAGAATGACGTTCGTGCATGTGTAATCTTGTCTCAAGTTGCTAAAGGAGTGGGCTTTAGTGAGCATTCTAGACATTTTTATAAACGCGCTGCCGAATTAATTGAGATAGCAGACGTAAGTTTTGCCGATCGCGTAACGTTTGTAAAAGAGGCTCGAACAAGAGGGGATGCAAAGAGCATTATCAACGCTCTCTTTGGGATCGTGTCAACGCAGACAGATAGCAACGAGTTACGATTGCTAGCAGAAGCGCTAAGCTATGACTTCCCTATCCGAGCGAAAGCAGCGTCATTCTTCAAGGAACTGCCAGAAAATATACTTTGTAAAACACCTTACCAAAAATCGCTTGGTATTTTCGCTTTCAATCGCGGTGTACCAGCAGAGGCTGTCTGTCACTTCAAGGCAGTCTTTGAAGCTGAGCCAGATTTCGGTTCTTTGATTCAGCTTATTGGCACGTATCTCAAACTAGGCCAAACAGATCAGGTAGAGAAACTCATTGAAGAATGCGATTGGATAAACCTGAATGGTCAACCCACAGATAAGTTAAGCTTTTGCCAAGTGCTTGCCCAAGGCGGTAACTTTCAAAGTGCTATTGATTTTGCATATGAAGTACTGTCAGAGCATAGCGATAAGGTTGAGGTAGTTACAAAGTACTTAGGCTTAATCTTGGATCCAGAGCTAAGCAAACCATCTACCAGCAACATGACCGTTCAAGAAGGAGTTTGGGTCAAGCTTCAAGAAAACTCGGGTAAAGAGTTCTCCGCTTTGGTGGGTGAAGATCGCGACAAACCTTGGGGGCATGCAGTCAGGAGTGATAATGCGTTTATTGCAAATGCAATTGACCTAGAAGTAGGTGATAGCTTTGTGCGTCGCACTAATTTGGCTCAAGAGCAAACTTGGACTGTTGTTGAAATTAGACCTAGATGGTCGCAAGCGTTTGCTTTCTTAACTAACTCATTTAATGAAATGTTTCCCGATGCTGTAGGATTTGGCTCTTTTACTTGTCCAGATGACGATATCGAGCCAATTCTTGAGAGTCTAAAGCACCAAAGCCAAGCTCAAAGAGAATTCGCTGATTTATACCTCAAAGGAGGGATACCGCTAGCAATGGCGGCGGCGGGAAGGGTTGGTGGTGCTATACCTTTTGCGCAATATATCGCTGACATTGGAGAGGAGGTTTCGACCTGCGTAGGCTCAATGGACGAGCGTACAAGTGCATTCGAGACTATTCGGAATAACGACAGGTCTGGGGTTATTCTGGATGCGTTTACAGCATGGCGCGCCGTGCAAATGGGAATACTTTCAGTGCTGAAAAAGCAACTGGGTGAGCTTAAGATCCCATCAGTTGAGCTGAATGTAATCCGCCAAATGATTGAGAAAATGAACTTTGCTCCCAATCAAGGCCGTATAACTCTAGATTATCGAGACGGGCAATTTTATCGAACGGTGATATCCCCGCAAGATGTACAGGCTAATAGCGTTGCATTGAATAGACTACTCTCTGCAATTGAGAGTGAATGTACAGAAATAGAAGATGTAGTGCCTGATGAAGTTCCAAGCGGTTTTGATAAGCTTGTTTCTGAACCGAGTGGAGAAGCTTTACTGCCACTCTTAATTGCAGGTGAAGAACAATTGTTCTTGAGTGATGATTTTGTCCTGAGGGAATTGGGAAGACAGAATTTTCAAAATAAAGGCGTCTGGCTTCAAGCGGTTCTGATGAAAGCACTCGCCGAAAAAGAGATCTCGCTGGAAGAGTACAGTAATGCTCTGGTGTTCTTAACTGCTAGTCGACATAAGTATATTTCTTTGAATGTTGCACCATTATATTCAATTTATCAAAGGGATGATCGAGCCTTTAGCAAGCTTCAGATTGTTTCCCATTACATTGGAACTAGAGACGCTGAACCGTTTTCGCATATCCACCTCGTAGCGAACTTCACTAACATGATTTGGGCGGATAAAGAGCGAGAGATCCAGAGAGTAGAGAAGGCTAGCTCTGTTGTTTTCTGGTCGTTATTAGGAAAACATCGTGGACCGGATTGGGCAAACTGGGCGGCAGCATTGTGGACTTTCTTGGATCTACCAGCACAAAGCTTCTTTCAGCAGTGGTGTCATGGCCACTTTTTGCCGTTCTCTGAGGTCGACGATGTACTTGATGCAATGCTGAAGAGGGTGGGTGCAATGCAGCGGCTGAAAGGTACCCATTAAGAGTCTGTTTTTTTACAAGCTACCTTGCGCTGTGCTAGAGCCTGTTAAGTGTTATCTAGCATCAATGATAACTGTTGTTGCATATATCGTTGCTGTGCGCTTTAACTCTTTGAGTTTATGGAAGGTATTCTTACTCAGGTGGTGCGGTAATCCCTTATACAGACGCCTGTAACCACTCATAGAAACACTAGAGTTTCGACTATTGGCCGCTCTCACGGTCATTTGTTGCACTGTGGCACGGTGATGGCCATGCGCAGGAAGCCGACTTTGTAAAGTCTACAAAACACCAATGTGGGCATTCTCTCTGGTTTCCTGTTTAACCATCTTGTCTGCGTCTCAATTCGCAAGGGTCTAAAAGCAAACATGTTTGTAGCGGGAACGATGCTTTTCGTGCCAAAGCCAGTCTGTTCCCCCGACACAAGGCTTGAGATTTTGAGCACGTATTTATTGAGGCAATTATGTCGGAACAAAAGAGAACGGCACTTTCTGATCAAATTATGGAAGAATACCCCTCTCTAGAGGGCTTCTTGCATGATCTACACACCGACTTAACTTCAGGTTCGTGGGATTTAGTCTCTTACAGCTTTCAAACCGGATTTGAAAAGATGTGGGACGTCGTGAAGGCTGATCAAACCGATATTTTGGTAAGGCCGTTGCTTAGCCTCTGGCGACAAAGCATTGAACTCACGGTCAAGTCTTCAATTCTACTGTTAGAAGGTGAGTTCAAAGGCAAAGCTGGCCACAACCTCCTAGTTCTATTTGAACAGCTCAAGGAATCGGCTAATGACAAAGGCCTAAACGTGGACAACGAAATCACTAGGAAGGTGTCTGCACTGTTTAAAAACGCTCAGTCAGTTGATCCTTGGGCTGACAGATTTCGATATCCAACCGACAAAAAGGGCAATAAGCATGTTGGCATCAAGGTCGATCTAGATGAGCTGTTCCAAGCCCATTGGATGATGGTCACTTGGTGTGAAGGGGTGGTAGTAGAGCTGCGGGAAGAATTTGGAATCGGCCTGCCTTAGAAATCTTAAAAGTAAGAGCGATCGACAGCTGTATGTCGCAAACAGGCGAGTAATTTCGTCTATCTATAGGGCTGGTTCAACCCCTGATGGAATCGCCTGAATGACAGCTCCTGGCCCGATGCATCTCGACGTAGCCATACTCATTTCCAGTTCTCTACTCCGCAGCGGACGTCAGCAAAGTCCGCACTTCAATTATGAAATCGAACCGCGCTGACAGGCAACTTCGGATCATTGGGCGTCATTTCAGTATGATAGTTTATTACTGAGTATGGATCTTTATTACTCAGTATGAGGCTCTATTACTCACAGACAGCCCTACGTCCCTTTAACAGGTTGTATCCATGCTTCAATCAGCGAAACATACCTCAACATTTCTGTTTGTCTCTGGGTAGGATCTTGTAAAGACAAGGCTTTTTCTATCCCTATACGATACATTCGACCTTTTTCAACGTGACGCTCGATATAGACGAGCGTAGCCGTTAATTCTGGTCCCCTTGGATCTTCTTCATCGCATCTTCTCGCCGCCTGACGTAACACATCAAGTACAGCTTGAACTTTGCCTTTGTGGATCAGTTCTTCTGACCAGGAGCCCCCAAACGCGACATTTGCTAATTGTTTTTTGCGATCTGCCATGAGAACATATAAGGAACAAAGCGCATCTAAAATCAATCGGTAAAATCTGTAATGACGATCTTTCGAACCATATATATCGATATGGACGCCTTTTTCGCATCTGTAGAGCAGCAAATGGACCCGGCTTTGCGTGGGAAGCCTGTAGCCATTACGGCAGTAGATGAAAAAAGCGGATGTGTGGTAGCGGCCTCATACGAGGCAAAATCTTATTCCGTCAGGACCGGAACCCGTGTTTATGAAGCACGCAGACTGTGTCCTCAGCTGCAGTTTCGGCCAAGCCGTCATCCGCTATATGTCAAGGTCAATCAAAAAATAGCGCGTGTCGTCGATAGCATGGCTGAGCTTGAATACGTCAGATCCGTTGATGAATTTCAGGTTGCCTTAGGCGGCAAAACAGCCTCTCTCGACCAAGCACTTTCTCTCGCACGACAGATCAAAAAAGCCATAGCTACGCAGGTTGGTTCACAATTGAGGTGTTCAATTGGCATCGGCCCGAACCAACTTCTAGCAAAGATAGCGGGAAAGCTGGAAAAGCCTGATGGGCTTCAATGGTTGGCCCCTGAAAATATGCCAGACCGTTTGAGCAAGATGAAGCTGGAAGATTTGCCCGGAATCTCTCAAGGCATCAGCAAGCGCCTTTACAAGGCAAGGATCTATGACATTCCTTCGCTTTACAACCTGGACCCTCGCCATGCCAGATTGATATGGCACTCGGTGGAAGGAGAGCGCTTTGTGCGGGCGTTGCAGGGTGAGAACATCCCGCTGCAGGAAACAAAGCGAAATAGTTATGGCAATTCAAAAGTTCTGGCTCCTCAATACCGAGTTTCCAGCCAAGCAAAGTTGGTTGGCCGGTGGCTCGTGGAAAAGGCTGTTGAACGCATGAGACGCGACGGGTACTGCGCCAAACGCTTCAGCCTGCAGCTTCGGTTTTTACCATCTGGAGGATGGAGCCAAACCCAGAGCTGCGTTGCCTCACAAGACACAGCATTGTTCCTCAGCATCTACGAACATCTCTGGCAGATAATGATTAAGCGACGGCCCTACCTTGTCGGTTCAATCTCGGTCCAGCTAACAGATGTTTTGCCGCTTGCAGAACGATCCGGCGAATTGTTCAACTTTCCGGAACCTGGCAAGCCAAATCCGAACGAGAAACTGGCAACAGCCGTGGACCAAATCAACCGAAGATATAAAACTCGGCTCGTTCACTTTGGCGTAAATCAAGAACACCCCGGTTTCTTTGAAAATGGCAGCGGCAGCTGAACCAATAAGCGCACCGGCACAATGACTCAGAAAATCATTCGGAATAAGCTGGTTCAAAAGGAGGAAATCGGGCATCCTTCGGCCAACATGAGCAAACAGATTAGCAGAGTGAACGGAATGAGCTTTTTTTCAGATATTTTGCCAGTGGATGTTTCGTGCGAGCGCAGAACACTACCTGGGGCAAGAACAAGATCTGTCAAAAATCGTACGGTAAGACAGACAAACAGAGAACATTGGAATGTTCAAAAGGGTATTTACCTATTTTATGTCCAAGTGATCGATCCCTATCCGTAAACGGACATTATTAGGCACCTTACTGACAATAAAAGATAAATCGCTTAGCGTACGCCTGCGAGCAAAACTTGTTCTGGCCCCCATAAATGTCCGGTTTAGCTCACTATGACAGCGTTGGCATTCGCCAAACTTGTTCAGCGTATCGGTAGTAAAGCAATATGGCTTCAGGGGTGTTTTCTTCTGTAATTTTTACGTCGCGTTTTAGTGCCCGGCTAAGCTTAGAACAAAAACTAAGCACATTATGTAACGTAGCTTGAGATCTGATTTCTCTTGGATCGATATCAAACTCTATTTCATCTTCGATGAAAAAATGAGTATTTGCGACGGGGCCGCAAAGGTCCACCTTGAAAACATGTGCATGTTCTTTGTCATTTAATAGCCTGGAGGCAGAAGCTGGAAGTTCTGCCGATATCCCGTCGCGTTCATACGACACTCTGCCAAACTCTGCGGATAGGCTAATCAGTTTGTCCCAGTCTGATGTTGTTGTTCCACTTATTATAATATCACGAAGTGACCCATCGATTTCAAAATGTTGAGCTGCATCCTTCCACAGCATAGAAACCTCCTCTAGCCCGCACTTGATATAATCTAGCATCCGACTAAGTCCACACCCAGACGGACTGTAGCATCGGCAATAAGAGCTCCGAACCTGTGACACATCCAGCTACACTGAGCGCATAGATCCAACCACAAAGTGTTCTCGAAAGCGCCTGCAGTTACTTCAAAAAGACTTACCTCAACCTTTGGTGGAACCACTTTAAAGTCCGCTCCTGGCCCTCCTCCCCAATCTAAAAACGTTAGTTCATAGCTGAGTTTATTGTCTTCACTATTAGTGTTACTTGTTTCTTCATGAATCAAAAAATCAAGCAATGTGATGAATGCGAAAGCCCATATTTTGATGAGGCCTCAGAAATGATGAGTATATGCAACGAATGCTCGAATGTTCTGTTCGGGTACCCTCTTTGCGATCATGAATTTCGAGAAGGGGCATGTGTCAAATGTGGATGGGATGGTTCACGCTCCAAATATATTGCTTACCTACTTTGGCGTCACAACATGTCTGATGAGGAACTGTCAGACGAGTTGCACCAGCTAGATGCAAAATTTAAAAAACTTCCACGGTTTCGTGAGATTACAAAGGAAGTCACCGCTCTTTTCCCGAATGAGCCTCAAATAACTTTGTTGTATTGTGAATGGGTGATGGAGGAGTATGCAGAAACTCCAGACGGTTTTATGAATTTGGTGGTATTACTGAATAGCGAGACTGTATCGAAAATTGGGGTGCCAACTGTTGTTGAGGAGCCGGTTGAACTCGGCAGGTTGCAATCGGTTTATGACTATTTGAAAACTGCCACTCCTAGCCAAAAACGCCAACTGGAAATCGCCCTAGAACGTCAGAACGGCGCACATTAAGAATTTGCCTTTAACCACTCTTTGTCGTTGTAGGAGCCTTGCTCCATACTGAGGTAAGCAAATACCTGCGAAGCAAGTTAACGTTCAAAAATTATGCGCACTTCCCATCAGCCTTATTGGTCTATCCTGAAATTACTGACCGGCTGGAGATGCGATCGACCAATGGACTACATGTAGCAGGTTCAACTCCTAATAGAACCGCTTGGATGTCCGCAGTTGGCCCCCTGCGAACCAGGGCCTCCATTCGCCCGCTGGAGCGGCTTGCGGGTGCCAAACTCGGCCGGTCAATAGTTCCAACCAGAGGGCGAGCAGCACCATTATGCAAAAGAAGCAGCTGCTGATTGCGAAAACACTCGCTTACTCAAATCAATCGGTCTAGCCATAAAGCTTCGATAGGGAACATTTTGTCCCTTCAGTTCAACATATAATAGAGATGCAAATAAGTTTCTCAGGCTGGCGCAAGGTTTAAGCAACAAGATTTCAATTAAAATCCCAACGCATTCAGCTGCGCCTTAGCAGCCTACTCCAGAATAAACAAGCTTATGGCATATGAGTGAAGAGCAGATTATCGAAGACTATCTTTCAAAGAACACTCTGCCGACTGTCTTTATTGAACATAGCTTGCATAGGAATGCATCGTCTCTCACTTTTTTGGGCGGGTGGCCTGTTGCAACACCAGAGTTGGAATGGCCTGGAGATACCGGTGAAGACGGAAAATATGCTCATAGCTTTTTAGGACAGATCAACCTTAGTGATCTCCCCACGCTACCCTATGAATTTAGCAGGGATGGTATCCTTTACTTCTTTGTCCACCCCCATGGATTAGAGGATGAACCTGAGGGATGGTATCTTTCTCAATTAGAACAAGCAATCAAATCAGGCGATGAAGATAAAATCAAAGAGGCACAAACCAGCCTAGACCAAAAACCTCGCACGGTTTGCGTCGTGCATGGTCCAGTACCAACCGAGCCTATTGAGGTGCACCCCTGTAAGTCCAACCTCACGCCGAGCAAAGACAGTTTCCTTTTTGATAATGAATTGGTGAGACGAAGCCAAAGCTTTGAAGATGGGGCTTACCGAAAGGTCCCAGTGGAGCTTGTGAAAGGCGACAGTTTTATTGAACCGAGCTTTCCAGTTCCAGAGGGATTACCGGATTCAATATTTGATGCTGTCTCTGAATGTAGCAGTGCGGCAAGGCGTAGTGCATACACACTGCACTTTGGTGAAGAAATTGCTCAGGACGCATTTTCTAATTCAGCGGAGCAAATCCCTCTAACCAGTATACTCACGGGTTTACCCGACTGGTCCCTAGTCCACCCAGTTTTCGACCAGCTCATCTTTGGGGGAGGTTACGATAAACTCGACACAAATGTTGCCCTCCATTGGCCGCAGACTTGGCAGATGGTAACAGAGTTTAATCACGAGCTATTGGAGGACTATCAACGTAGTATCAACCTGAGGCGACACGACTATTGGGAAAGCAAAACACCTACACAACTGACGGCACACGCAAAGGAAATTGAAAAACATTTTCTTGCTCAGGTAGTGACCCTCGCTGAGATGGCGGCTGAACACCAACCAATGGAGTTGGTGAACGAAAGCGACAGACGATCCATTCGACTACTCGTTTCAGAGACCTACAGGGAAATACATCTGGAATGGCATGTACTAATGAAGCAAAATTCGGATAAGGCCGCCCGAACGCAAGTAGGTGAAGCTAAAGCTCGTCTTTTCAAAGCGTTGCGTTCCTTTAAAGAAAAAAGAGAATGGGACTTTTCTCCGAACGTGTATACGCGGTTTGATATGGCCAAGCGCGAGCAACTTGATTATGAAACCGCAAATACCACGCGGCGAAGTATTCTATTGTCTATACGACATGCTCTTAAGAAACTCGTTTCACTTCAGCACCCGACGGTGAATGCCTACCTATATCAGCAATCCCAGCAGGGTCTACCAAGCTGCGCTCCTCACATCAGGGCTTTTCCCAGAGTCTCAAGCAATCCACACCAAATGTTTGGCTATGGGTTCGATGTGCAAGGTGCTGTAGAGCGCCGTAACACTGCAAATTATCTCATGTTGCTCCAGTTGGAGGATGACAAAGAGATGGGTTTGGGCTGTCTGGGTGGTAGCTTGCAAATCTGGATGAGACCTGAAGATGTCAAGGCAGGTCGCTGGGATTTGGCGGAATGGAACTATGACTGCACTTAGCAATCCGAGGTTACAGATCCATCTAGGCTATTGACAAGTGAGATGCCGTACGTCAGCCGCAAACCTGGATCATCCAGCAAAATCGCTTATGTGTTAAGATCACAACGAAAAGGCTCTATGGGCCATTGTTTAGCAGTTTAGCAAAGTTGATCTCAACTGCTGGCTGAAAGGCCCCAATGGCAGCTTTTGGCCCTGGATGCTGGCAAAGGTTTCTCAGTTGCCTGAGCTTTCGCGCCGCAGCGAAGGTCAGCAAAGTCCGCTAAGCCCTCGTCAGTATGATACTATATTCCTCAGTATGAATCTTTATTACTGAGTATGGCACTTTATTACTCTCCTACATTTCACGCCTGAAAGATGATTTCGGCGGGGCTACGCTGGACAACATTCTGGCCGCAACTGAACGCCTTCAGTTTGTTGAAGGCTTACAGCTTCCAGAACATGTTCTTAAGGAGGTTGAGCGCTCCTTCATTGACCAGCTCGTGCGACGGGTGAGTGCAGAAACGGCTTCGCAGATGCGTAGACACAGCGTTGAGCGCCGATTAGGCCTGTTCGCTCTTTATCTGATAGTCCGCAAGTCCCAGATGATTGATCGGGTGATTGACCTTCTGGTGGAACAGATCCATCGGATCAATGCAAAATCAAAGCGCAAGGTGATTAAGGACATTAGCCGTGAAATCGAGAAGGTTCACGGTAAGGAGCGCTTGCTGGCAGAGATTGCCGTGGCCTCCATGGAACACCCGGAGGGGCGGATCTGTAATGTGATCTATCCGGTCGCCGGGTAGCAGAAACTATCAACGATTGTCAAGGAGTACCGCTCAAAAGGAACTCTGGATCGTCAAATTCAGTTTGTGATGCGTGGGTCATATGCCTCACATTATCGCCGCATGCTACCACTGCTTCTTTCTGTCCTGGAATTCAGATCCAACAACGCAGCCTGGCGCGCTGTGCTAGAGGGATTGACCTGTATTACGAAGCTGCATAAGGCAGGCAAGCGGTTTGCTTCTGAGGATGATGTTCCGATAGAAGCCATTCCAACTAAATGGCGTGGCAGCGTGATTGATGACAAAGGCCGCGTGAATGTGATTTCCTTTGAACTGTACCTCCTGACCCAGTTGCGTGAGCGAATTCGTGCCAAGGAAATCTGGGTAGTGGGAGCAGATCGTTATCGAAATCCGGATGCAGACCTGCCAAAGGATTTTGCCGAGCGCCACGACACATATTATGCGGGGCTGAAGTTGACACGAGATGCAGAAGCATTTGTGTCTGAAGTCAGAAAGACATTGGAGGATGAGCTACGTCAGCTCAATGCATCCCTGCCTCACAATGACAAGGTCAGGCTGCGTTGGACCGGCAAGAACCGGATCTCTGTCAGTCCGTTTGAACCTGCGCCGGAACCCAAAGGGCTGGTCTCTTTAAAAGCGCAAATCACTCGTCAATGGCCGATGACGGGACTATTGGATACGCTTAAAGAAGCTGCCCTTGGAACTGGATACTTGGACCGCTGTGAGACCTCTGCAAGTCGTGAGGTGCTGGCTCGCAATGTCCGTGATCAGCGATTGTTACTTTGCCTTTACGGCCTTGGCACAAATGCAGGCCTCAAACGTATTGCCGGTGGTCTCGCCGATATCAGCTATGAGGAGTTGTTGCGTGTGCGCCGCAACTATATTCATCCGGCCGCTTTAAGGGCTGCCTGTGCCCGCGTAGCTGATGCTACTTTGGCAATCCGCAATCCTGTCATCTGGGGTGAAGCCGGGACAGCTTGTGCAGCAGATAGCACGAAGTTTGGAGCTTGGGATAGGAACCTCATGAGCGAGTGGCATGCTCGTTACGGCGGCAGAGGTGTGATGATCTACTGGCATGTGGAACGGCAGGCAACCTGTATCTATTCTCAGCTAAAACGCTGTTCATCCTCTGAAGTTGCTGCCATGATTGAGGGTGTTTTGCGCCATTGCACTGACATGGAGATCCAGCGTCAGTATGTGGATAGCCATGGTCAAAGCGTTGTCGGCTTTGCGTTCTGTCATCTGCTGGGATTTGAGCTTGCTCCACGCCTTAAGGCGATCAGTCGGCAGAAGCTGGCATTGCCTTCAAATGCGATGCGCGGTGAACTTGGCAACCTGCTGCCGATCTTGTCCAGCGCCATCAACTGGGAGGAGATTGCCCGCCAGTATGACGAAATGGTCAAGTACGCAGCTGCCATGCAGCACAGAACCGCAGATCCAGAAGCAATTTTACGCCGCTTTGCCCGCTCCGAAGTTATGCACCCAACCTATAAAGCGCTGGCTGAACTGGGTCGAGCTATCAAGACAATTTTCTTGTGCCGATATCTGCGCTCTGAAAAATATCGTCGCGAAATCAACGAAGGGCTCAATGTGGTGGAGAACTGGAACAGCGCCAACGGCTTTGTATTCTTCGGCAAGGGCGGGGAGATTGCTAGTAACCGCATTGAAGATCAGGAGATCTCGGCCCTGTCTCTGCACCTGTTGCAGGCCTCGCTGGTTTACGTCAACACCCGCATGGTGCAATCAGTGCTTTCAGATCCTGTTTGGGCTGGCCGACTTGCCGCAGAAGATTACCGAGGTCTGACACCGCTGATATACAGTCACATCAACCCTTATGGCCGTTTTGAGCTTGATCTGGAACAGCGCATAGACTTTGAAAGTAAGCTGGCTGCATGACTAGGTGCTATTTTGAGTATACTCAAAATACGATCTCGAATGAACACCAAATGCACATAGATCCATGTTCATTTTGGGTATAATATGTGTTAGTGAACAGAAATGGCTCATGGCACACCCAAAATGAACAGATCTACGTCCCGCATCGGATATGCGCGCACCTCTACTACGGACCAGAACCTAGATACCCAGATTCATGCATTGGAAGCTGCTGGCTGCCATCTGATCCGTACAGAACAGAAGAGCGGCGGCACTCTCAAAGACCGTGTTGAGTTACAGACAATTCTGGACTTCATCCACCCTGATGAAACTTTGGTGGTCACCCGCATTGATC
Source organism: Pseudovibrio sp. Ad5 (assembly GCF_001623095.1). Taxonomy (NCBI): domain Bacteria; kingdom Pseudomonadati; phylum Pseudomonadota; class Alphaproteobacteria; order Hyphomicrobiales; family Stappiaceae; genus Pseudovibrio; species Pseudovibrio sp. Ad5. Next base: position 72,215 of record NZ_LMCH01000012.1, read on the forward strand.
GGCTCGCCCGGTCTATGCATGACCTGCAGATTATAGCGCGGCGAATGCAAGAAAAGGGTGCGCATCTTTATGCAACCGAGCAGCCTGTCGATACCTCAACGGCGGCAGGTAAAGCCTTCTTCGATATGCTTGGTGTCTTTGCTGAATTTGAAACCAATCTGCGGCGTGAGCGACAAGCGGAAGGCATTGCGATGGCCAAAACAAGAGGCGACCGCCGCGGATCGATAAGACTGAGATTGAAACACGCCTTGCCACGGGCCAGAGCCCAACGGTCATTGCCCGTGAACTTAGCATCTCAAGAGGGACAGTATACAAGGTGAAGAACCAAGGATAATCACTCTTTGCACCTATTTTCTTTATGGAAAATGTTCGAAGATTCTAACTGTTGGTATCTCAATCTGATGTTTACTTACCCAAGCCTATTGGCTCTCCACTGGCAACCATGAGCCAGAAAAATAACCGGGATCAGGGCAGGCTAGTTTCCAATTGCTACTGAATGTTCTTACATCCAAGCTACTATTGAACTCGATCTTTGTTCCAATCAGGATGATTGGGGGAAGGAAAGCGTTTCTTCAAATGTTCACTCACTTCATCTAGCGATACATCATCTAATGCAACCGAGTTTATAACACCAAGATCAGTCCCACAGTTCTCTCGATAGATTGACGCAAAATGATAGATATATTCTTTTAGATAACTCTTATCCGCTGCGGAGAGCTTATCACTATTCTCAATTTTACGCCAAGCCTCTACGAATAGTTCAAGTGCCTCCCTTCCTTTTTGAAGAGAAAATTTTATCCGGCCTTTCATAATTAGGAACTCAGCAGGAATCTTATCAAATATATCTTCCGCACTCTCAAATAAGTATTCTGCTTCAGCTAGGTTCCCACGCGCGTATTCATCCCAAGCATCCTCGATTGTGCGGGCTTTCTTGCAAACCTTCGGTAGCTTTGCAATTTTCATTATTATATTTTTCATCTTGATCAAGGTCTTTTCATAGCAAGTCCTTGTCGGGATCTAAATCGTGTAAGTTAATTTCATTTAGTGGAATATCAAAAATTTCGGCCTGATCTTTCGCAATACTAAGAATATCATATAATGCAAATAAGTACCCCTCAAGGTAGTCCTTGTTTTCATGATCAAGAAACTGACCTGAATTTAAGCGACATTTTGAGTTCGTTGCTTTCTCCTTAGCTTCTCCCAGCAAGTCAAATAATAATAATTTGTATTTATCTTCCATCACCTCAACCTACGATCTGCCTATAGTGTGTTGAGGACAAGGGGATGAGAACCCCAGCTATGTTATCGAGAAGTTGTGAAAGGCTGCGATCTTCTCATATTCTTGTTGAAATAGCTGCTCAGCTTCTTCATTTCCATCATGGAATTTCTCCCAAAAATCAGCGCTAAAAGCTTGTGGCTCCAAGCGATAAGCTTCAGATTCTAGTTGCTTTAACTGCCAGTTTAAAGGGACCCTAGTGTCGACAATTTTAAAGAATGATACATCCCAAATGGCTGGGTAACCATCATCGTCACTTCGTACTCCCAAATAACTTCGTCTTTTGATATTATCAAAATTCCAACTCAGAACGAGGTATTTAGATCCTAAAGTAAGATGCGGATCTTTTCCCTCCCCTTTAAAACCACGTTCTTTCACATATTCGACAATCACATTGAACTCACTTTTCAAGTTTCGAACTTACTTTGGAAACACAGGAACAGGGTTCTTAACTTTGAAATCCTTCGTCGAATAATCAATTCGCCCAGTTACTCTGTTCATGTAGAAATGCACACGTATTCGGGATCCGTTGGGACCACTCACACTTTGAGTAGCAAACTTACCCCAGTTTGCGATAGAGGAACCATTTTTGGTTAACTCAGCAATAATCTTAGGATTCTTTATTCCATTGCCTCCAATGTCTAATTCCTGCGAGTTTTGGATGGCTTGGTTTGTAAGCTCACCATTTTGACTTATTACATTCGCATCTTTTAATGCAAGTTCTGTTTTCAATCTCAGACCGTCAGCGTTATTTTGAGTATCAGGCGTATTAAAAGGAGGAATTACAACCGGATTCGGGTCTTCATCGTTGGGATTCGGCTGGTTATTGTCTTCTAATTCGTCATCATTCCAATCTGGACCTCCGTTATCACCAATGCCCCGATCCTCTTCATTCTCAGATGTAAGCACAATTCTCCCATCTGACAGGACTACAGCTAACCCCAAAGCGATTAAGGTAACCGGGCTTTTTTCGATTAGCCATTTGCTCAGCATGTCTGCGTAACCCTCGGCAACCTTAGGTGGGATACGCGTAACTGGCATACCTGCAACACCGCCGATAGCACAGGCTCGCATAACGGCTTGTGCATGCGCAGACGAAATGAGTAGATCCCATATATTCCAACTCGATTGTGTCGGAGCAGATCCGCAAAGAAGAATTTGCTTTTGGATTTCAGGGTTATCTAGATAAGGAGCAACCTCTTTTGCTACTTGCTGTTCATCTGGAGTAAAGATTTCTTCTTCTGCGAACGCCTCAATTTGCTTTTGTGCAAAATCAGATAGTTTTTCCCCCGCTTCGATTGCTGCCTTTACCGCAGTATCTGATACATAGACGCCGACGTATTCTTCCTCGTCCTTTGTGATCTCCTGAGCGAGGTCTACGTCGCGGTTGAGTTCGTCGACGCTCTCGGTCTCACCGCTGTCCTCCAGCTCCTGCTGTTTGTCTTCATCTCGGATGATAACCTCACCTTCGCCGACCGTGGCGCGGGTGATCTGGCGTTTGTCCCGGTTGGCGTAGCTACCCTCAAACTGCCCACCATAGGATGGGTCTGTTTTAGTTTCCTGGCTGTCGGCCTTATCTGAGGAATCCTCTGCCGGTTGACCATTAGGTTTGGTATCCGGCTTCTTGTCCGTATCCTTCGCCCCCGGCACCGTGAAGTTGACGCCAACAGAGCCGCCAATGTTGGACTGCTTGTCGTGATCATCAATATCGCTGAAGGTGAGTGTGCCGGTGGAAAGGGTCAGGTCGTCCGTATCTGACGCAATCAGTCCGCCTGTGAGGTCCGTATTGCCAGCCACATCAATCTCAAGGGTTTCTTCCGTGACAATACCGGTCTGCTCGGTGACCCAGGCCCTGGAACCTTTGCCCTTGCTGCCGTTCACGCTGAGGTTGCCGGAGAGACTACCTGATGTGAAGTTGTAGGAAATCCCACCGGAAACGCCTGCAGAGCTTGATGAGTTGCTACCAGTATCCTGAATGCTCTCAATGTTCAGATTGCCGCCCACATCCAGATCAGCTGTCTTGGCGGTGACTTGTGCACCTTTAAGCGTGGTATCGGCACCGGACGTCAGGTCCAGATTGCCTGCAACATTCAGTTTGCTGTTGGTTTTATAAGTCTGCTCGCTTTCGTGCTTGCCGTTTTGAATGCTGGCATTGACCCCAGCACTGACAGATATGTCACCTTTCCGGCTGATCCCTGCTGTGACCGAGATCCCTGCGGATTTAGACGAGTTCTTGCCGGAACTTGCCATGGTGTTGTCGGCAGCGCCAAGGGTGATCTCGCCGCCCGCATCAAGGGCTGCATCGCCGCCCACATCAATTTGAGCGCCTTTACTGGTGATGTCCTCGCCAGCTATCAGTGTCAGATCATTGCCAGCATTGAGCACAGAGACTTTCGCAGCAGAGCTTTCCTCGTGCGATCTGCTCTTTTCACTGGAAACAGTCAGGCTATTGGTGATCCCGGCAACCGTACCGCCATTTTGCGCTATATCGACGAGAGTGTTTGCCGCTTCTGCTGCTTTCAATCCAGCAGAAACGGCAGTGATCGCCTGATATCCGACATTCCCCTTGCCTGCTGTTGCAGCCTTTGGGGTCTCCACCAGTGTTTTCACAGCACCAGAGACGTTTTCAAAAACACTGACACTCAGAGCAACTGTATCAACCCGGTGACTCTCGGAGTGTTCATAATTGTCGTTGACAGCCTCAAGGTTGATATCGCCTCCAGCTGTCACACTCAGGTCATTGTCAGCATTAAGGACCGCAGCTGTGGAGTTCACATCTTCACCAGCCTTAATGGCGATGTTCTCACCGGAGACAGAGGACACCACGTTGGTAGTCACATCTGTGTTGAACTTGTGCTTTTGTGATTTGTAGCCAACTGTTGCGCTTCCCCCGCCAACCTCTGCAAAGAAGCCATGGCTTTTCTTCAGCACATCTTCCTGGAACGTGTTTTCTGCCGTGTTCAGATTGACGTCTTTGGCTGCTTCCAAAGTGACATCTGCCTCACTGGAAATCGCAGAAGCAGTGATGTCGACTGAACCGCTGTTTGATTTGATGTCCAGATCATCGACAGTTGCGGCCACCGTTCCCACCTGTTCGGTGCTGAACGTCTCCCGGCGACGGGTTTTGCCGGACAGAAAACCCTTATGTTTTGAGTTGCTGAAGCTATACGTGCTTTCTTCCAGCGCGGAGATGGTGACATCACCATTAGCCTCTATGGAGGCGGTGCCATCACTGGCAATCAAAGCGCCTTCAAGCGTGATGTCTTTTTCTGACTTCAGCTTCAGATCATCTGCCACTTGAATGGAAGAGGTCACATACCGGGTTTTATCCTCAACACCAACACGGTGAACACCATTACCTTTGGTCTCAAAATCAAAGTGAGACTTGGCTTCGACACCCGTGACTTTGAGATTGCCGCCGGTGCCCACTTCCAGTGTCCCACCACTGGACAGATCCCCGCCAGCGATCAGCGTGTCGCCGGTGCTCTTCAGGATCAAAGAGTTTTTCGCTGAGACCGAACCGATTTCCTGCACAATGGTGCCAACACGGTCCTGACCGTTGCCGGTGGTTGTGGTGAGGGTCTCAACAACAATCTCATTGGCGGCCAGTTCGACAGTTTCACCGGAGATTGTGCCAGAACTGTTGGTCAGTGTGCCTTGGGCGGCGATCAGGACGTCTTTTTTGCCTGAGATCTTCCCGCGCGTGTTGATGACCTCACCAGCACTGAGGTTCACATTGCCGGCAACAATGATTGCCCCATCCGTATTCCGCCGGTTCTTCGCATCGGCAAGATAAAGGCGAGGCACCAGAACTTCATGACCTGCGATAACGGTTTTTTCGTACCAGACAATGTCTTGTGTCAGCTGTGCGACTTGATCATCTGACAGGGATACACCATAGGCCAGGTCTAGGGTTTCGCTTTGCTCAGCCGCATTATGCATGAGCTCGCGGACCTGATCTGCATCTGATCCAACTCCGTCTGCGATCCAGCGATCACCAGTTGCAGCAATGACCTGATCGGAGATTAAGCGAGTATCAAAATACGGATCGCCCAATGACTGTCCGTAGTGATCCAGGCTTTGAATGCCAAGCTTTTCAGCAAAATAAGGCAAACCAAAGAAGCTGGATTGATCAACAAACTCAAAGCGTGTCTCAATCAGATAGGTTTTATCTTCCTGTGCAGGAGCAAACAACTGCGGATTGGATGTTAGACCGAGGGCGCGCAGAAAGTCCTGGCCAGAGGTCTCTCGCGGATTGAGGGTGTCAGGGTCATCCAGATCAAGGTCACCAAATTCAAGATCATCAATGGAACCCAGGCCAGGTATCAAAGGTGTGGGTGCACTGATTGTTGAGCCATCAAGGTTGGTTCCTTTGGTGAGATTACTCGCATTTGTCTGCAGGATCTGAGTGTTGTTGGCTAAAGTATAACTGCCTGAATTTTGCGAAGCCTCATCAGTATCTGCTTTTTCAGCATCAACCTGACCATCTGCATTAAGTTCGCCTTGTTTTGTGACACCTTGCGTCTCTGGCTGTTCCCCGCTATTGGCGAATATGAAGCCGTCGGAGTTTTCAGAAGCCTCATCGGCATCTGCCTCCTCCGTGCCAACCAACCCAGCGGTCTGCGAGCCAAGTTTGCCTTGCTGCGTGATGCCTTGTGCGCCTGAGCCGGTTGCAATGCCTGAAGAACTTTCCAGATTTAAGTTAGAGGTTGTAACGTCATCTGCAGCCGTATTGGTCAGCGTGCCGGAAAGATTGCCGCTCAGCGTACCACCTGCATGGATAATGCCGGGAGCTGCGGCAACGGTAGAAGTTTCAACCGTTTTCTGATCGGATTTTTGAATATAGCCGAGCCAGCCAAAACCCCTGTGCTCTCTTCGGGAGTTATAGCTGAGCTTTACACCATATGTTCTTGATGCTGAAACGCCCTTGTTTTCAAGGCTTCCACCGCTAATTGACAGATCAACAGCTGCATTTATTTGACTATTCTCGTTGAGGATTGACCCTGCATCAATCGTGATATTGCCAGCTCCAGCGAAAATTTTTGCAGCAGACGTTTTATACTCAATCTCTTCTTGTTCAATGTAGACAATCGCCTGCCCGCCCGTCGGAACCCTATGTTCTTCATCAGGAGAGAGAACATTCCAGCGCTCAAGGTGATCTTTGTAGGGATCAAACTCATTTTTATTCTTAGGGGCATATTCTTTCCACCAGTCAGGATTCCAATCTTCTGGACGTGCGCCCTTATCTTCCAGAATTCGCTCGATTTGCACGATATCTGGAAGAAACACGTAACCGGTACCACCTTGCCTATCGAATAAATTACCAAGAGTGTAATTTGAAGCCGCTCCAGAATTTCTATAAAAAGATCGATTGTCGTTTATCCATTCAGGCGGGTACGAACGATAGATATAATTATTTGCGTACTCATATGTTTTGAGTGTTTTTTCGACCTTCGTGAGGTTTTGCAGGTCTTGGGTGCGCAAGGTGATGTCACCCTCAAGAGACTCAATTCCACCACCATTATGGTTGAGAAGCTGGGTGCTGCGTGTGCCGACACTCTGGCCTTCAATGGTCAGGTTTCTCTTGGCAAGAATGAGCCCACCGTCATTGTCGAGCGTGGTGCTGTGCAGCTCTAAATCCTGACCACTGACCAGAGCCCCTTCATTGTGAATATTGTCGGCATTAAGGGAGAGTGTGCCTGACCTGCTTTGCCAAACAGCATTTTCTTCAATGGAGACATCGCCGGTTGTGGTGAAGGTAAATCCGGTACCTCCAGAGAAAAGACCGTTGTTGACAACGGTCCGTCCAGAAATTGTAAGTTCGCCCAGGCTTTCCAGCCGCGCAGAAGCAGCGTTGGTCAGTGACGCATCAGCGGTATTCCTGAGTGTGACAGTTGTGCTACTTGAGGAATTGATCGTGCCGTCATTGTTAAGAGTTTTGGCTTGAAGGCTTACCGTACCATTGGACAAGATCTTTGCTGTTGGTCCGTTGGTGAGCGTGTTGCTTGCTCTAAGGCTTAAGGCGCTACCAGCGCTGATTTTGCCGGTGTTGGAGAGAGATCTGGCATCGAGTGTGAGCGTATCTGCGTAAATTTCTGCTGCGCTTTTAACACTTACGTCCTTGGTAAGGGTTGCAGAGAAGAGCTGATCTGAAACAATCTTGCCACCTGCGCTGATGGTCAGAGCCTCGCCCTCAAGGATCATGTCTTTTGCGCTCTCAAGCGAACCAGACACGCTCAGCAGATCAGTTGTCAGATCCAAACTTCCTTGAGAAAGAACCTGCCCACCAGTCGCAATCACCACAGCGCCATCAGCATCAAGGGTCATATCAGCAATGCTGATAAGAGAACCGGCTCCCGAATAATCATCAAATTCTGCAAGGAGGGAACTGCCACTATAAAGACTTCCCGTATTGATCAGATCGCCCTGAAGCGCGAGTTTGAACCCATACTCACCTGTACGGCTGTCTTTTCCAGCAAGGTTTGCCTTCACACGGCCAGAGTTGGTAAGAGCGCCTGCACGAGCTGTCAGCGTGATCGCATCGTTAGCCTCAAGAAGGCCCGCATTTGAAAGACTGTCTCCGTCCAGTTCCAGCGTTGCCAGAGACGTGATCGTCCCCGCCGTTTTAACCTCAAGCTTTCTACTTGCCTCAAGTAGCATTTTCCCTTCGGAGAAAAGGGCTCCTGCAACTGTCAGGTCCTGGGCAGCAGAAAGACGCAAATCATGCCCTGACTTTAAATCAGCATCAGCAACAAGGTTCAGATCCCCACCACGGGCTGTTATTGCCACGCCCTGCAGCCCCTTAAGCTCTCCTCCCAAAGACATAGTGCTGGCGCTAAGGTCAAGCGTTTCCTGTGCTTTTGTCTGAACCTGATTTCCGTGTTGGTTGAAGCTGCCTGCTGCATCAAGAGTGAGAGCGCCAAGGGAGATGATCTTACCCTGATGATCAACGTCACCAGCAGAGGTCAGGGTCAAATCCCCTTGCTTTGACTGAATGATACCCGCAGAACCAACGGCCAGATCACCACTGAGGCTTTCAAGTGCAGTGGCATCCCCGCTTAAGGTCCCGTTTGTTTCAATGCTGGCTGCACTCATGTCCAGAAGGCCAGATACAGAAACAACGCTGCCCGTGCTCTGAATCAGATTTCCAGATGCATTGATGATCGCATCGCCGCTTTGAGTGGCCATGCTGCCTGAGAGGATAAGATCCGTATCCGCATCAAGTGCGAGGTAAGTGGCTGCCTGGGTGATCCCGCCCAGCTGGACCCGTCTGGTGCCTTTTATATCAACAAAGCTGGCAAAGCTGACCATCTGGCCGGAGCTGGTCTGGGTGAAGGCACTGTTTTTAGCCTCCACGTTCAATTCACTTTGAGCCTGCAGCACACCAGTGTTTGCGATTTCGCCTGCGATAATGTTCAGGTTGGCATCAGAGCGAACAAGAGATGTGGTGCCTGAGTTATCCAGCTTGCCGCTAAGACGCAGGTCAAGACCTTGCTCACCATAAATCTTGCCTGCATTTTCCAGATGAATACCATCACTCAGGCCTCGCAGTGTAAGTATCCCGTAGTTACTGGCAATTTTGCCGCTGGCACCCAGGCTGGACGTACCTGCTTTGGTTAATGTCAGATCCAGATTACCGTTGCTCAGGATCTCGCCGTTAGTGTCAAGCTGTCCAGCTTTCAGGACCAGTGTATCCGGGGTAGCGATTGAAGCTGTAGCATCGCTCATGTGAACGGTGGCATCAGCCGTGATACTCAGCTCGCTAGCCCCATAAAGCGTTGCAATACGCCCAGCTACCTGTTTCCCGATGGAAAGGTCCTTGCCAACCGATAGTGTGCCTGCGCCCAACGTCTGTAAATAACTACCGTCCTGAAGCGTGACATTCCCCGTTGTGGTTAAGGTGAAATCAGAGAGCGATGCCAAAGTACCAGCATTATCAACCGAGGAGAACGTTCCGGTAAAGTCGCCGTCAGATAACACACGTGCGTTGTCACTGATTGTCAAAGTGCCAGCATTCAAGAGCATATCGCCAGTGCTCTCAAGCAAGCCAGCAACATTCAATCCAGCGGCCTTCAGATCCAGATCACCTTCGGCGATGACTTGCCCGCCGGAACCAATGGTCATCGCCCCAGCTGTCTTAAGCTCCATGTCTGCGATGCTGTTGAGGGAACCGTTTCCTGAGTAGCTGTCAAATTCAGCAAAGACAGAGCTGCCGCTGTAAAGTGTGCCTGTATTGACCAGGTCGCCCTTTAAGGAGAGTTTTAAGCCATATTTACCGCTGCGCTCATCCTTCCCGAGCAGGTTGGCCTTTACGATACCAGAGTTTGTCAACCCACCCTCATGGGCTGTAATTGAGATCGTATCATTGGTCTCCATCAGGCCTGATGATGCGAGACGAGCAGCCTCAAGAGAAATGGATTTGGCACTGGAGAGCTGCGTGCTATCTGCAATATTAAGAGCTTGTGCGGCGACAAAGTTCATGTCTCCTGCTGAATAAAGCTCTGCTCCTTTAAGGATATTAAGCGCACCGTCGCCCGCACTTAAGCTGACGTTTTCCAGACCTGTAACCTCACCAGCAATCGACACGCTTGCCGCGCTGATATTAAGGGCAGCTCTGGCACTTGTCTGCGCCAGATCACCACGCTGCGTGTAGGCTTGCGCTGCATTGATGGAGAGCTGACCAAGAGAGATGATCTTGCCCTGGTGGTCAATAGCCCCAGCAGAGGTGAGGGTCAGATCGCCTTGTTTTGACTGGATGATGCCGGCTGAACCAATTGCAATATTACCACTCAGGCTTTGAACGGTTGTGGTCGCCCCGCTCAGTGTTCCGCCAACCTCCAGACTGGCCGCCTCCACATCCATCTGCTTAGTGGTTGAGATCACACTGCCTTGTGCCTGAGTGAATACCTGGGACGCGCGTATAACGGTGCCTCCATCTAACGAGGCCACACTTCCAGAAACGGTAAGATCCTTTCTTGCATCAAGTGCGAGGTAGGAGGCCGCTTCTGTAATACCTCCCAGCTGGAGCGAGTCAGCTGCATCAATGTCAACAAAGCTGGCAAGGCTGACCATTTGGCCGGAACTGCTCTGAATAAAAGCGCCAGATTTAGCTTCCACGATCAGCTCATCTTGAGCCTGCAGCGTGCCTGCTGTTACGATCTCATCAGCGTTGATATTTAGTTTGGCCTTTGAGCGAATGAGAGAGGCCGCGCCTGAATTTTCCAACTTACCGTTAAGACGTAAGTCAAGATCTTGCTCGCCATAGATCTGGCCAGCATTTTCCAGATGAGTGCCAGCGCTCAGGCCGTGCAGTGTAAGTGTCCCATCGTTGCTGGCAATTTTACCGCTGCGACCAAGGCTGGACGTACCTGCTTTTGTCAATGTCAGCTCCAGATTGCCGTTGCTCAGGATCTGGCCGTCATTGGCAAGCCTTCCAGCTTTGAGGGCCAGTGTATCCGGGGTGGCGATTGAGGCGGTCTCATTGCTCAAGTGAACGGTGCCATCTGCCGTGATACTCAGCGCGCCAGCCCCGTAAAGTGTGGCGATATGCTCAGGAGATCGGGCTCCAACAACCAGATCACCGCCAACCTTAATGAGACCTGTACCAGAAGATTTAAGATAGCTGCCGCCCAAAAGCGCAACACTACCGGAACTGGATAAAGTAAAATCAGAGAGTGAAGCTAAAATGCCTGCGCTTTGGGCAGACGCAACGGTTCCGGTGAAGCTTCCTCCAGAAAGCACCTGCGCGTTGTTACTGATCGTCAATGCGTCGGTGTCCAGGATCATATCGCCTGAGCTCTCCAGCAAACCAGAAACGCTCAGCCCGGAAGCCTTCAGATCAAGGGCACGTTTTGAGAGGATCTCTCCGCCAGACCCGACGGTGACATCTCCTTTGGCCTCAAGCTCCATGTCTGTCAGGCTGTTGAGGGAACCGGTTCCTGAGTAATTGTCAAAAGCAGCAAAGAGGGTGCTGCCACTTGTCAAAGTTCCCGTATTGACCAGATCACCCTGGAGCGAGAGCTTCAGACCATATTCTCCTGTGAGCCCGACCTGTCCATTCAAGTTCGCTTTTATGGTGCCTGAGTGGATCAAGCCGCCTTCTCGGGTGGTAATTGAGATCGCATCATTTACCTGGATCTCACCAGAAGTGACAAGGCTCGCACCTTCCAACTGCATTGCCTCAATGCTGGACAGACTTGTGTTAGCTGTAATGTTCAGTGTTCGTGCCGCCGTTAAAGACATGTCCTTTGATGCAAACAATTCTGCGCCGGCGAACACGTTAAGATTACCTTCGCCCGCTGTGATCGTAACGCTGTCCAGTCCTGTGACTTCGCCAGCTAACGAGATATCTGCTGCACTGATATCAAGAGCAGCTTTGGCTTTTGTCTGGGTCAGATCTCCGTGTTGTCTGTAGCTGCCGTCTGCATCTACCGTGAGTTTACCAAAGGAGATCACTTTGCCCTGATGGTCAAAGTTGCCTGCAGATGTGATGGTGAGATCACCTTGTTCAGCCTGAATGGTGCCTGTGTTTCCAAGAAAGGTATCGCCAGTTAAGCTCTCAACACTCGTGGTCGCACCGTTTAGTGCGCCATCACTATCAATGCTGCCAGCTTGAACATCTAAAAGACCAGATGCAGAAATGGTACTTCCATTTGTCAGCGCAAGAGCATCACCCACACGGATCGTTGCCGCACCACCTAGGGCAGCAAGACTGCCTGTGACGGTTAGGCTGTCCTGACCATCCAGAGTCAGGCCTGTTGCCGCTTGTGTCACACCTGCCAGCTGAGTGTGACTTGTGCTATCTAAGTCAATAGACCCGGCAAGGCTGACCATCTGGCCAGAACTGGTTTGTGTAATGCCGCCATTGCTGGCTTCAACCTTCAGCTCATCGTTGGCCTGAAGCGTGCCAGTGTTTTCAATGGTCTGTGCGACAAGGCGTAGAGTCTCGCCCGAACGGATGCGCGCGGTAGAGGTATTGTTGGTGAGCGTACCAGTCAATCTGACATCTATGCCTTGCTGTCCATAAAGCTCTCCGGAGTTGATCAGGTGAGTATCCTGGCTCAAACCTCGAACGGTCAAGGTGTTATTGCTTGCCAGTCTGCTGGTTGCCTCAAGGTTGGAGGTGCCTGCATTGGTCAAGGTCAGGTCCAGCGTGTCTGCGCTGAGGATCTGCCCGGCCACATCAAGGCGTGCTGCATCTATCTCCAGCGACTTAGCACTTGATATACCTGCGCGCTCATCTGTAAGGATCAGTGCGCCGTTTAGTTTAAGATCAAGGGCTTTGCCGCTATAAAGTGTGGTTGTCCGGTGTAAGGCTTTGGCTCCAACACTCAGATCCCCACCAATTGTGAAGGTTCCGCGTCCTGAAGAGCGAACATAGCTGCCATCTTCAAGCCTCACATCCCCATCACTTGTAAGGGAAAGGTTACTCAAAGAAGCAAGCAAGCCTGCATTTTGAACGGAAGACGATGTGCTGATCAGATTGCCCTTAGCAATAACCCGTGCACCACTGGAAATGGTCAGAGCGCCACTTTTAAGGCTCATTGCCCCGGCACTTTCCAGCGCTCCCAAGATGGAAAGCGCTGCTGCTGAAGTCAAGTCCAGAGTGCCTTTAGCAAGCACTGATGCTTGTTCAAGAAGGCGTGCATCCCCAGCCTTAACAGTCAAGTTGCCGTCTGTTTCCAACGCCTTACCAACAACGAGCGTACCTTTTGAATTCAAAGTGACAGTATCTTTTGCAAAAACATCTGCCAACAAAGATATCTGCCCACCAGTAATGCCCAGATCGGATTTGGAAAGAAGCCCTTGTGTCTCCTCACCAAGAACGACTGCATCTGCGGCATTGATCAGGATCGATCCGGCGCTTAGCTTGCTATTTGCTCCTGAGACAGAGTAACTCTTTGCTGTAATAGTAGCTTTGCCTTCGGCACTCACTCTGCCTTGCTGATTGATGGTTTTTGCCTGTAAAGAAGCATTTTTTCCGGCACGAAGAACAGTATTCGCACCCAGCTGTAGGTCTTGCCGGGCTGTGAGTGTGAGTTTACCTCTTGCTTCAAGAGCCTTGCCTTCCCGATCAATCCCAGCTGCAATATCCCGGCCATTTGCCAGGATGTTACGGGCGTTCAGCGTAATATCGCCAGCAGCGGCAACCACGGCTTCTGGAGAAAGAACAAGATCACCTCCAGCTTTAAACTCCAGAGTATCGGCGGCGTAAACAACCGAACTGTTACGCACCTCCACATTCTTCCTGGAAACCACGCGTGTGGGACCAGCACTATTTACGCTTCCCAGCGAAATCTTTCCGGATGCATCAAGTGTAAAGCCACCACTGGCAGCGACAATACTATCAGGAGCGCGTACGCCGACACCGTCCTCAGTTCCAACCAGCGTGATCTTGCCTGCATACATGCCGCCTAGAGCCGAGGAATCGATGCCAAACTTAGGTTTGTCAGAGCCATCATCAGTGCGAGCGGTGATGTTGCCCGTTGCAGGATCATAGGTATTTCGTCCGGCAAACAGGCCCAGATAATCGCCTGCATTGATCTGTCCATTGACCTCAATGCTGCGTGCAACAATATCAAAGTAGTCTGTTTCCTGAGCGCTCAGGCCGTTGGGGCCGATGGTAACAGAGCCTTGATCAACAACAATCTCCTTAAGTCTGCCATCTTCAATATGTGGCACACCGGTTGAGAGCGTTGCTCGCGGGATGTTGATGAATCCGCATCCATTACAGCTCATGCCGTTGGGATTGACGAGGATATAATCTGCTGCCTGACCGTGAACCTCGGTAGGTCCTTGCAACAAAGACCGATTTGAGGAGGTCACCTCGTTTAAGATGAGGGAGGCCGCTCCGTTTTTAAGGTTGGGATTTTGCTCGATGATCCCACCAAGATTTGACGGGCTCATCTGGGTGGAATTATTCAGGATCAGACCGTCTTTGCCCACATTGAAGTCAAGGAACTTGTTGTGTGACAGACCTGAGCTGGTGGGCGTAACGATGTTGACCACTGGCACGCCATTAGGAGCTTCCAAAACACCTGGGGTATTGGAATTTGGATCAGGTGTGAGGCTTTGCGCGTAGGCTGGGATAATGCCTTGAGTAAGAAAGGCTGCACAAAAAAACGAATTCAAAAACTTCTTCATGACAAACCTTAATGATCAAAATTGTGCGCTCAGGCGTAGTTGCGCCCGCACAAAACCGCGCTGCGGAGCAGAAACAAACTCGGGATGATAAAGTGGGCGCTCATAGGCAAGTTGGCCGGATAACAAACCACCTGACAGGCGCAGCCCTAAAACGCTGCCTGCCATTCCCCCACCTTCGTTGGGATCATGTCCATCAAAGGCAATCCGGCCGCCATCAAGACCTGCAAACAACTGTGGCCGGCCAAGCACTTTCTGCAAAACCTGCGGAAAAGAGGCAACATCCGGAGACCATGACATCTCAGTTTGCAGATACCCGCCAATGTCGCCTGACAGGCTGTCATCACGAAACCCGCGTACACTGCCAGGACCTCCAAGCCCAATCCGTTCACTGGCAACCAGAGTATGTGGCGAGGCAGAGGCGAAACCTTTGAATGATAGCCCTATCGGACCATTTTGGGTTTGCCAGCCCTTGCGCCAGGACGCAGATAGCTCCACTTCGGAAAACTGACCTCTTGGAGTCCTCTCACTAAAAATAGTGTCAGCGTGCGCGGCAAACGCATCAATGCCCTGACGCCAGGATAATTTGACGTTTCCTGCCCCTTGAAAGACCTGGCCTGTCCATGCTCCTGATACATCGACAATAGACAGCCGCTTGCTGGAGGCATCAATGTATCTGCCAGTAACGAAGTTGCGGCTTTCTTTCAAAGTGAGACCGGCACTCAAAAGAAACTGATTGGTCTTATCGCGATAGGCAACAAAATCAGCGCCCAAACGTGCTTCCCAGCTGTCTCCGTTATAGCCAAAACTTTGAACTGCAGACGTTACCTCTGATGCATATTGCTGGAAGGAACCGCTCACAGACAGTGTTAGGTAATGCCAGGGAATTGAGGCATATCCGTTGATCGAGCGTGAATAGACATTGCGATCCAGATAATCCAGTGTGGTCTTCGCACTGACTGTCAGGCTCTCATAAAAGCCCAAGGTGTCTTCGAGGGTAACAGACCCAGAGAGTTGATGGCGTCCTGTTGATTTTGAGCCTTCGTTATTGAGCTGAGTAGATATATTGGCTGCGTAGGTGTCTTGAACATCAATATAGACCCGGCTGCTGCCGATCGCGTCCCCTGGCTCAATTCTGATTTTGGCAGTTTTGGAGCCCAGACGGTTGATTTGATCGAGCCCTTGCTCAAAGTCGCGAATATTAAGGATATGTCCCTGTCGATTGCCTGTAATTTGCTGAGGTCTGGAACGTTTAGTATCACCTTCCAAAATGATCACTTCATCAACGTTACCTTCGACAACCAAAACTTCCAGTCGTCCTACAGAAATATCCTGAGGCTTCAAATAAGCCCGCGATGTGACAAACCCTTTTGCAATATAATAGTTTGTGATCTGCCGTAGAACGTTCTGCAAACCAACTGCGCCAAGGCACCTTCCTTCAAAAGAGATAAGTTCGCTTTTGAGTTCTGATACAGGTTCCTTGAGTTCACCAAGCAGCACGATCTCCTGGACATCAAAACAAGCGCTCTCTTGCCCTGATAGCAGTTCTAATTTTTGAGATTTTTGCCGACTGACCTGCTTATGATCACCAAGTATCCGTTCTTGTTCAAGGCGGCGCTGTTCCTGTTCGCGTATGATAATGTTTTCCTGATCCTTCAAAATCTGATCAGGAACTGGCTGTGCCCGGGCAATATTTGAGGCAACACAAAGAGACAGAATAAAGGGTGCAACAAATTTGTGCAGAAAAATCATGAAAACAAACAGACAAATGGCAGCAATGAGAAGCTTAGGACGGATTAGAAAGAGCGTTCAGGCGCGCAAAAGCTGCAGAAAAGCCAGACAGAGACAACTCAATTGAAACTGGTTGTTGAGAAGAGATGGACTTGAGCGTTAATGTCAGGTTCTGACCAGTCTTAAGCTGCTCAGTAAGCGCATCGCTCAGCTCAACTGGAGCAAGACACCCAGCAGGCAGGCACGTTGAAAAGGCAAGCCTCTCAAACGCTGTTTGCTCATCAATCTTTGCATTGATCCCGGCATCAAGTTCCAGACCAAAAGGCAAGATTAATGTTCCTGTCACTGGAGCTCGACCAGCTTGCTTATCAATCACAAACGCTAATACTCGTTGTCCGGATTGTTTGGATGATAATTCCTGCATCATCTGGCAGGTCTGCTTACCTTCAACCGGAACACAGCGTAGCGTCCAGTCCTTGTAAGTTTCCACTTGGGAACTCGGCAGCTCTTGTGCAGATGAAGGTGTTGCTGACATAAGCCCAAATGCCAACAGTGCGGACAGTATCTTATTCATCGAAAATCCATCATCCAAATAATGATTTGCGCACTTACGCGTGCGGAAGATGACCTTCTGATGTGGGAACCGTCAATTAAATAATTAAATGCAAATTTAACTAAATAATCAAAATCAAATCCATTTATTTAAAATTACTTAAATATTCAACACGCCAACTATTACTGGTTATATTTGTTGAACTAAGTGAAAAATAATCACCTACCAGAACTAAACTTTCCTAAAGCCTCGAAGGCAAGAATTAACTGGCGAATCACCAGCGGCAGCATCAATGAAAAGAATAAGCATCACGCAGCAACCTGACGAGTATGGATCGTGATCCGGCCCTCACCACTGATGGAGGCTCCTCAAAATCGCGCTAGACAAACATTAAGCAATCTAATGTTCTCGGTTTTGCTCAGCATCGGAGCTATGAGTTCATGAGGTCACAAGCAACACATTCCACTGAGGAAAACCTGCCAATAGATTGTTCACTAATTGTTCTTCATGGTGGCCATATACGATGGAGTGGACGCCCTCCCAGCTAGGCATCGCTTTATGCCAAGATAGCGTTGAGGATATAGCGCGAGAGGAGATGTGATCATGGAAGTTAGTATCATCGGGATTGATATCGCCAAAAATGTATTTCAGTTTCACGGCTCAACCAAAACTG
>NZ_LMCH01000013.1:0-81998 GCF_001623095.1 Pseudovibrio sp. Ad5
ATCAACCCAATCTCGGCAACCCAATCACCACCAACAAAGACTCAAGGAGAACAT
Organism: Pseudovibrio sp. Ad5; assembly: GCF_001623095.1. Lineage (NCBI taxonomy): Bacteria > Pseudomonadati > Pseudomonadota > Alphaproteobacteria > Hyphomicrobiales > Stappiaceae > Pseudovibrio > Pseudovibrio sp. Ad5. The sequence goes on from NZ_LMCH01000013.1 coordinate 55, forward strand.
TACAGGAATAGACCAAGATCAAAACAAGCTACACTATCAAAGCCAACACCAGACAACCCGACTATCGGTAAAATCCGAGTTCTTTGATAATCGAATAATGAACTTATTAAGTAGATCGCGCTCTGCTGCGAACATCGCAAAACCAACGCGAAAAACAGGTTCTTAACTTTAGGTGTTGGAGACACTCATACGTTGTCTGTTCAAAAACAACTCTCGGTCAAACCAGTGTCCCCGGCTCTATCTTGGCAGAGGATTCCCAAAGCCTCGGATCATAAGCTTGCCGCATACCAATCGCGACAAGCTGTAGAATTCATATCAGTGTACAGAAAGCCAGTCTCTAGCCGCGCGTTGTGCCTCAGCAATCTCTATATTCGACATTTCCTGAGATACCTCACGACGATATCTTACTGCCTGCGTGCTACCTCGCATCGCTGCAAGGTTAAACCACTTATGGGCTTCGATCAGATCGCAAGCACCGGCTTTTCCAGATGCCGCATCCAGACCACGCCGTAACAGAGACTCTACTTCGCATAGGTTTTGCTTCACATGCCGATGAATTACGCCATCAAACTGCAACACAGTCATTAAATCTCTCTCCTAAACACAGTGAACTCGTGTGGATTTGCTCGTAATTTTTCATGAGATAAGAGGAAGCCGACGCCTCCCCGAAATCTAATTGACGTCGCGGACTATTAGATTTTGACACTCTAAAAAGGCGGTTAAAAACCATGATTGAAACGAAAAAAGCTGCTTTAAAGTCAAAAATTACGCAGTTCTGACACGCTGTAAACCAAGGGATATCGCACTGATTGAATTGGTGGGTTGTGCGAATCGAAATCAATGAGAGCTTGTCCAGTCCTCTGTTTGATTGCCTTGCACATTCCCAGCTTTACGATAAGGTAAAGCCATTATTAGCAAGCTTCAGTGTTTTGGGAGGAACCATGAAAGCACCCTTATTGAAATCATCCTCGGCAGCGATACTTTCAATTGGCTTGGCCACATCAGCCCTTGCCGCTGATGCAACCGGCACCTGGCTGAGGGCAAACGGAACCGCCAAGATTAAGATCTCCAAGTGCGGGGGGAATCTTTGCGGCAACATTGTTTGGTTAAAAAAACCACGTAAGGATACAGAGAACCCGGATCCCAAGCTCCGCGATCGGTCCTTAATTGGCTCAAGAACCATTCTTGGTATGAAACCCAGCGGAAAAAACAGCTGGAAGGGCAAGGTTTACAATGCGGAAGATGGCAAAACATACTCCGGCAAAATGGAACTGGTTTCCAGCGATAAATTGAAACTTGAGGGTTGCGTGCTGATCTTCTGTAAAGGCGACACCTGGACCCGTACAAAGTAAATTTACCTTAAGCCCAGAGGCAGCAAGCCGAAACTGGCCTGTTATGATAGCTAGTCACCTGCTCCTGAGATTGAGCAGGTGATCAAGCAAGCTGGTTGGCATGGTCCGTTCTGGTTTCATCTTTGGCTTTATTTTTCTCTCAACTTCATTGGTGACAACAGCCAAAGGCTCTGACCTGCACGGTTTGTGGCGAACAACCAAGGGTGCAATTATCAGTATCTCACAATGTGGTTCGACCATGTGTGGGCAGCTTCAGTCCTTCAAACCACCCGACGGTAAACGTCAGCAAGATATTCTGGACCTCCGAAATCACGATACGACCAAACGGGAGCGCAAAGTCCTTGGATTAAAGGTACTCTGGAATATAAAGGCAGCTGGAGAAAACAAATGGCACGCAGAAGGCTATGATCCTCGGCGTGGATACGAAATTGCTATCAATATTCACCTGTTGCCCAGTGGCCTTCTAAAAATGACAGGCTGCAAAAAGATCCTCCTGAATTTTTGTGAAAATGTGATCTGGCAACGCCCTAAACTCAAATAATAAAATCAATCCTGCTGCTTGCCACCCCCTGCGATGAAACATCTTAAAGAGCTGCCTTATTAGGACAACCCCAACAAATTGAAACATATCTCGTTGCATTACTTTCCGGATCATTTTCGGCTTTATGCTATCGGCTACAGCTCAGGCACTCTGGATACTCGCTTCGAAGGCTAAATTGAACTCGAAGACGCTCAGGAAGACGCACAACAATTATCGCAATTTGCTAAGGTTGAAGTGCTAAGGATGAGTCTGTAGTTTTATGATCAGCAACAAAAATCCCGACGACTTAATTCCGCCTCACAGGTTGGAACAGGTGTTCAAAATAGCTTTCCAACTTCTTTTGGAAAAAGGTCGACAAGCTGCAAGCATCGACGCAGTTGCTGAAGCAGCACAGATTGCTCCTGACTTATTGCGCCAAAGATTTGAGGGGGAACGGGATCTCATCGCCCCGGCTATGCGCTGGTACTTCATGCGATTTAGCCAGCAAGTTAGCTCAAGCTCCGCGATGTACGCTGATATTTATTCCTGCATGTACCTGATGCTGACTGATTTTGCAGAGCTATGCGAGGAGCAAAACCGTACCGAAGGTAGCCTTTACTGGTCCACCATTGGCGAGATTGGTCGGCTTGATCCGGAGCTGGGATCAAGAGTACCTCGCATTGCGTTTCCAATGGGCAGCTGAGATCCGGCGGCGCCTGGTAAAGTTTGAAAGCGATCTGCAAGCACCAGAGGACATAGACCATCTGGTGCATTATTTTATGATGGCTTTTGAAGGGATCATCCAGATGGTCAAGTTCGAAACTCCACTGGATCAGATTTTCCCTGCAATCGACATCACCATGGAAGCTCTTTCAACTCGTATGAAAAAGAGCCCAAACTTGCCCGGACTTAAGTAGTCCGGCAAGAGGGCTCTCATGTATCAAAGGATAATCAACTTTCCCTGGGTTCCAAGTTCGAAACTGCAGAAAGCCGGAAAACAGACTCAGTTACCAGAGGCGATCGTACCTTTGCCTTGAAGGTGGCCAATAAAGGTCTCTTTGATCTGTGGGGCATCCCATTCAAGAGATCCCGGAATTCCGCCAAGCACATCCCCGTTTTCATCGATAAAGAGCGTGTAAGGCATCGCCGCAACCTGAAATGCGGTTCCAACCGCCTGCATATCAACGGCTTGATAGCTGGTGAAGCGCTCCAGTTCCAAACGATCTTGAAGGAAACTTTGGATGCGGCCATACGGAACATCTTCCAATGCTACGACAACAAATTGACCATCCAGACCTTGCGCCTTCAACTCATCTTCAAACCGTTCCATTGCTGGCAGTTCAACACGGCAGTTCGGGCACCATGTTGCCCAGAAATGCAAAATAGCAGGTCCTTTGGTGAAAGCATCGCGCAGTGTTTTAGTACCTGCCTCGTCTTTCACTTCAAGACTGTACTTAGGGTCTTCAAAAGAAGCGGCTGAGACAGGCGAGGCAAACGCCCAAACAGCCAGAATAAGAGAGGTCAGGAAGAATTTATGAGCCCGCATAGTTCCAAGGTCCATTCGCAAGTGATTTCAATCTATCATTCTGCGTGAGCCTAGGTTTGAGAGACCTCCGGTTCAAATCAACTTAAAGTGCCGGTGACGTGATGAATAAATGGCCTAAAAAGGGATCGAAGGCGGAAGTCTCCTTTGTAGATACCCCCAAGGCATATACGTCGAACAGCTTTGGAAGAGACTGCTATGTCGTCAGGCTATGATCCACGTTGATTAAACAGCACTGATTGTGCCTGCTTGTCCTCTGCAATATTTGAGGTTTTAGCTTCTGTGTCACCCACATTTAACCCTCTGACAACTGCAGAGCGAGCCAACAAACGTTCGCGCCAAGCCTTTACATGCGGAAACTCTTCCAAATCCATTCCCTGCCGTTCCCAGCGATGAGACCAGCCAAATATTGCCATATCTGCGATCGTATATTCCCCGGCTGCAACATAAGCCCGATCAGCAAGCCGTTTATTAAGCACACCATACAGCCGATGTGTCTCGTTAAAATAACGGGTCATGGCATACTCAATTTTTTCGGGTGCATAGACGCGGAAATGATGGTTTTGCCCAAGCATGGGGCCAAACCCACCCATTTGCCACATCAACCATTCTTCCGTCTCAACACGAGCACGTTCTTCTGATGGATAAAACCGCTCAAACTTCCGCCCCAGATACTGCATGATAGCACCTGACTCAAAAATCGAAATCGGCTCACCACCCGGTCCTTCAGGATCAACAATCGCAGGCATCCGATTGTTTGGCGCTATTTTGAGAAAGTCTGGCTCAAACTGCTCACCACGCCCAATGTTCACCAGCTTCAAGTCGTAGGGAACATCAAGTTCCTCAAGCATGATGGAAATCTTCCAGCCATTCGGTGTTGGCCAATAATAAAGCTCAATGGGTTTGGTCTGCGATACGGCCATTTGATCACCTGTAAGAAAACACTTGAAATGGGCGGATAAAGGAAAGTTTCATCCCCCCGATTCGGGGATGCAGATATTTCGAGAAGCTTTCGGCGAAAACATCCGGCTTTCATGCCAGTTAACGCCTAGAAAATCAGCTTGAAGCCTTCATGCGTCGGCACAAATCCGTTGCTGGTATAAAAGCGATGTGCGCCACTGCGTTCTTTGTTTGAGGTCAACTGCACCATACAGCAGCCTTTATCACGTGCCAACTTGACCGCGTGGGCAAGCATTTCCTGCCCAATTCCCTGGCCGCGCATATCAGCACGAGTGTGCATGCTTTCAATTTGACCGCGTGGTTTGCCGTTGAAGGCAAGGCCCTTCACGTAAGTCAGCTGAAAAGTTGCGACCGCCTCGCCCGTATCTGTCTCACCCACATAAATATCGGTATTAGGGCATTGCTGGATCGCGTGAAACGCTGGCTTATATGTGTCGGTCTCCCCGTTTTCCAGATGAACACGCTGGGAAGAAGCCCCTCCGTTCATCATCTGCACTACAGCCTCAATGTCTTCGTCTTTGGCAACACGTATCTTCAGCATCAAAACACCCAATATGAGTTAGCGGCAAATTTCAGAATCGCGATCAATCTTCGCGACGCCGAATGTGGTTTTACGGAAGTTATCCTTCTTCCACAAATGAGGCCAACTCACATCTATCTGATTTGAAAGTAAAGTATTTCGGTTTGCAGGTGCCTTGCCAGGTGCGAAACCACTGCTGGTCAAGGCTGCTTGCATGCCGCGTTGTGCGCCGTTGTCTCCCATATCCCAGACAACGAAGCAGTCTCGCCGTTGCCGGGTGCTCGGTTGGAAACTTTGGATGATGTGCCGGGCATCTGGCAGGGTAACGCGCAGGTTTCCGCCAGTGTATTCATCCAGTGAGACAATCGTCGCTTGCGCAGCTTCCGGGAACTGAGCCTTGAGTTGCTCCCCTAGCTCCTCGTAGGGCTTCATATGCCGGCAGTAGCCACCGCACATTTTCTTGTCCGGAGCGAGGAAGCCGGAGATGCGGATGCCCAGCACCACAAGAACCAGCAGGGCCAGCACACTGCTGTAGATCTTCACCGATCTCGGCGAATAGCGCCTCTGGGAAATAAGGGTGAACATCACGATGGGCAGCAAGAGCAGCACCGGATGCATGTGCCGTTCCTTGATGTATTGCGCCCCACTGGCCAACACGCCCACAAACGCCAGAGCCAGAGAAACAAGCAATGCCCGTTGAAGCAGTCTGCCAACCTGCTGCACATCAGGATCGGTCCCCCCTGCTTTTGCGCCGCGAAACAGCGCCGGCAAAAACAGCAGCAGCACCAGTGGTAAAAACGGGACGGAGAACCCGAGCACACTCACCAGCAGTCGCAGCTCACCTGTCACAACGCGGGCAAATCCTGCCCCCTGCTCTCCCTCGCGCATCACAGTCAACGCGGAACCGACAAGGGCCTGTTCGCCGGTCGTGACCCAGTAAAGATAGGGCGAGTACACCGCAGCCGCGATCACACCAGCAACGATCAACATCGGAAGACGCACTTGCTTGCGCCAATGCCCATCACTGAGCGCTGCCAGAAAAACAGCAGCCGGCACCAGCACGTAAGAGTGCTTGGAAAGCATCCCAAACCCAACCGCGAGCCCCAAACACACAGCCGCAGTCACCGTCTTCTCCCTCAAAAGCCAGAGGAAGCAGTAAACCGTTGCCGCAGAAGCCGCCATCAGCACAGCAGTATGTGTCACGCCCTCATGCAGGTTGAAGCCAATCTGATAAAGCGCAACATAGGAAAACACGGCAAGCGCAGCCAGTTTTGCATTGGCAATCGCCTGCCGGGCAACAGCGTAAAGGAACAGCGCAAAACACAGCACCAGTGCGTACTTGAGAACCAGAAAGCTCCAGATCGTCGGCCCGAAGATCTTCTGAACCCCATAAAGCATCCACTCATAAAGCGGAGGCTGCCGCACCTGGTAGCCAAGCTTCAGCTCTTGTACAAACACGTTCTCAAACATGTCATCCGTGCTGAGTGTGGGAGAGAAATAACCGCGCAAAACCAGATGCAGAAGCAAGTATCCTGCAATCAGAACAAAGACGCCTGCGGGACGCCACCAAAATCGGGTTGAAACTGTCTCTTCCGGCATCACTGCATCCCCATCAGAGGCTTGAACCGAAAGCTTAAGTCGGAGAGACACCAGCAGATATAAGAAGGGCCACATCCCAGCGGTTCAGCTGGTGGATGTGGCCCTCAAAGCACAAATTAGCCGTCTATACCCTGAGATCTGCGGAGTATTTTTCCACATGAGCGAGCAATTGCGCAGCCCCCTCCTGGTCAGAGGAAAGCACAAAACCCAATCGCTCAGCGGCCCGGCTGCCCACATTGTAAGAGCTTGCCCAGATGATGAACGGCGCCAGCAACATCGGCAGAGCAACCGGCATCACCCAAAGCCAGAGTGAGGCTTCACCAATCCAGCTCAACCCTATGGCCATCGCACCAATCACACTCACCCACCAGACAGATTTGAGGCAGTCCAGCAAAGGCAAGCGGCCCGCATCGCGGTGCGCATTGGTCCAGCCGCTGTCCCGGCCCATCAGAACCTCAAAGACAGAACGGCACTGAAACACCATCAAAACCGGTGCGAACACCGCTGAGCTGATCAGCTCTACAAAACCGCCCAGTATGCCTTTGCGGGAGGTGTTCTCTACGCCCAAAAATACTTCTTTCAAAACAACGAGTGTTTTCGGCAGCACCAGCAAGGCAACCACGCCAAAGAGCAAAGCTGCCCCTTCATAAGCCGCACTCATCGGAATGTGGCCAAGAACCGGAAGGTGGTTCTGGAAGGTATAGGCCTGCAGCACAGGAAGATCCAAAGGCGCAAACAAACTTGCCAGAAGAAACGCAGCCCAGACCGGAGAACTCAGGTAAGACATAATACCAAGTATCAGAGAGAACCGGCCCCAGGGCTTCAGAGCACGAGCCCCAACCACGCGGGAATGCTGCAAGTTACCCTGACACCAACGCCGGTCACGCGCGGCATAGCCCAGAATATTCTCAGGTGCAGCCTCATAGGAGCCAGTGATCCGTGGATCACACTCCACCTGCCAGCCCGCACGCGCCAACAGTACAGATTCAACACTGTCGTGGCTCAATATGTGCCCGCCAAATGCCGCGGTGTCATCCAACTCCGGCAAACCACAGCTGGAGGCAAATGCACGTGTGCGAATAATCGCGTTGTGCCCCCAAAATGGTCCGCATTCGCCCTGCATCGCTGCAAGGCCAAAAGCAAAGGACCGGCCAAACATGCCAGAGGCAAACATGATGCTGCGGCCAAAATAACTTTTCAGGCCAACAAGCATCGGCACGGTCTGCAACAGCCCAAGATTGGGCTCTGCTTCCATGCGTCCAACCATGTGCACCAGTGTGTCGGCACGCATCAGGCTGTCAGCATCCAGCACCACCATGTAACGGTAGGCACCACCACACCGCTGCACAAACTCGGCAACATTGCCCGCTTTGCGGCCATGGTTGTCAGCCCGGCGACGATAAAAGATCTTCTGTTCCGGATAGCGGGCAACCAGCTGGCGCACCACTTGCTCTTCCACTGCCGCAATCTCTTCATCACGGCTGTCAGAAAGCACATGCCAGTGAAACAGGTGTGTTGCATTGTTAGCGCGCAGATCATCCATCATCGCAGCAAGACGAGCGGCAACTTCCGGTGCATCTTCATGGTAGATTGGCATGAGGATTGCGGTGCCAGCAGCAGGCAGAGATCGCGGATCAGTTTCAAGAGGTTGAACAGAGCGACCATAAAGCAAACCCAGCAGAACGGTTGCTCCGCCCCAGGAAAGCCAGAGGGTGCTGACAAACAGCAGCACAATCCGAACAACCTCATAGATATTAAGATAGTCAGCACTCAAGGCTGCATAAAACAGCCCTGTAAAGCTGAGGGACAACGCCAGGCAGAAGACGAAAGCCGCAAGCCGGCGGTGTCCTACCCCGTCGCGAAACGGCTTATCCATGGATTACCGCTCCGAAAAGGTAGAGATGGCTTTTTGCAAGCGCGTCCGTTTGGAAGGAAGCGCAGAGTAGCTGCGCCCAAACCGCATGCGACGCCAGATCAGAACAAGCCAGCTATCATCTGCAGAAAGATCCTGCACTGGCATGGCAAGCGGTGCAACTGGACCGCTGCTCAAGTCAACTTGTGTCGAAAATAGATTAGATGTCATAGGCCTCATGAGCTCCACCCCCACTGGTAAAGCCATTCTTCAGAAACTGCTTTTTCGCCATCAGTCAGCTGAAGGCGCAACTCAACCGGGACTTCAAGGTCATCGCGGGAAACATCCAGAAACACACGATAAACACCCAGTTCTTCAATGTAGCGAACGTCAGCAAAGTTTACTGTGCCGTTTAAAGCAGCGTTTTCAATAAATGGTTTTGCGCGTACAAGCTGCTCCCCATCCAATCCGCTCTCAGCAAACAACTCAGCATCAAAGTCCACCACAAACTTACGGGTCAGCGAGCTTTCTTCAGAAGCCGAATGTCCGGCTTTGCCAGAACGGGTCTGGACCACAGGCATCAGCATCTGCTCACTACGGCCAATCTCATCACCCCAATACATCTTGTAGTGGAATGAGAGTTCGTCACCCGCTTTCACCGCATCATTCGGAGACCAGAAGGCAACAACATTGTCGTTGATTTCCTGATCCGTTGGAATTTCTGCCAGCATAACAGCACCAGAACCCCAATCACCAAGAGGCTCAATCCAAAGGCTTGGACGCTTGTCGTAGCGCGCTTCAAGGTCCTGATAATTCTCAAAATCTTTGTCACGCTGCATCAGGCCAAACCCAACTGGGCTTCTGGCACCAATAAAGGAAAGCTGCAGATTATCCGGGTTGGAAAGTGGCCGCCACGCGGTCTTGCCATTGGCAAAGCGCAGCTTCAGCCCATCACTGTCATGCACTTCTGGTCTGAAATCATCAAACCCGACACGGTCATTCTCACCGTAAAGATACATGGAAGTCAGTGGTGCAATACCAAGCCGCTCCACATCACTGCGGAAGAACAGATGTGCAGTCACATCAACTTCTGTTTGCTGGCCTGGCTTAAAAACAAACTGATAGGCTCCGGTCACACTTGGGCTATCAAGCTCAGCCCAAACCGTCACCTTGTCAGAGCCATCTACTGGCTTGCCAAGATAAAACGCAGTGAAGTTCGGAAACTCCTCCGGCTTACCGCTGGCTGTATCAATGGCAAGCGCACGTGCGGACAGGCCATAAACATTGCCCGCGCCCAAAGCACGGAAATAGCTGGCGCCCAGAAACGCCACCAATTCATCCATCCGCCCTTCCACATTGAGTGGATTTAGCAAGCGGAATCCGGCAACACCGGGAAAAGAAACATCGCTCAGCGATGCGGTCAGCTCCGCATCCTGATAGTCAAAGTCAGCAGCTTCAAACACGAATGGTTGAGCAGCGCCCTCGCTTACCTCATGAATTTTCAGAGGATTTTTAAACAACCAGCCCGGATGGAAGGCATGAACCCGAAAGTTCTCGGTGTCCTTCCACTTGCTACGGTCACGTTTATAGCCAATTTTCCGATAGCCATCGTACTTCAAGGCCGCCAGTGCTTCCGGCAGTTCGCTGGTTGGTTCAACATAGGCGTCTTGCGCCTGTGCCTTCATCTTTGCCACGAGTGCGCCAAAGGTGAAGGGCACCTGAGATTGAGAGCTTTCGCTTGCAGCAGCCACTGAAGAAGAAGCAAAAGCCCCAAGTCCAACACTGGAGCAAATGACGCCTAATACAGCGATATTGGAAAGAAAACTACTTCGTTGATTAAGCAACGAGACGCCCCCAAGGTTTCAAATACAACAAAGTGCAGTGTTCGCATACACTGCGCAACTATAAGTTCTAGCAGAGCTTAGACCCCAGACCAGACAAGTCTCCATAACGCCCGATCACCTGAAGTTTATCGTAGCGTAATAAGGCGGAGATATGGTCGTGGCTAGGCAGAGCGATGATGATTCACAGCGAAAATTAACCCTGTGAAACATCTCTAAGCTATTAGGATTACTGAGATATTAGGGGTCACTCATTCAAGAGACACGTTTTCACCACGCTCTAACCCCAAACCCACCAAAAGCAATCGCCTCTGTTCGTCAACTTCTTTACACGCACCCGCAGAACCAATCTGAACCCAGCTGGGGACGCGCACTCAAAATGAGATGATATCCAGTCAACTTTTCTTGGGGTCGATGCCTCTCCCTAGTCCCTTTGAAGGGATCAAGCAACAGAACATTTCTAATTCTTATCGGTTTCCCTGATTAGTTTTTAAGCCCCCCCGACATACCCTCCCTCATCTATAAAAGGACGCCCTATGGAAATTGGCATTGGCCTGATCGGCGCAGGGTATATGGGAAAACTGCACGCCGTCGCATTCAACGCAGCAGCCGCAGTGTTCAACACCAAACTCCGTGCCCGACTTGAGATGATCTGCACCACCACAGAAAACGGCGCTCAGGAGAAAGCCGAACAATTCGGCTTTGCAAGATCCACCAGTGACTGGAGCACATTGGTCAACGATCCGCGGGTTGAAGCCATAGTCATTGCCAGCCCACAAACCACCCATCGGGAAATCGCTCTGGAAGCTTTCAAACTGGGAAAGCCCGTGCTCTGCGAAAAACCATTGGGCGCGAGCCTTGCAGACGCAACCGCAATGGCACAGGCAGCGCAAGCCTCAGAGCAAGTCAATCTGGTGGGATTCAACTACATCCGCACACCCGCAACACAACTGGCCCATCAGCTCATCAAAGAAGGTGTAATCGGAGACATCACTTTCTTTCGCGGAGAACATACCGAGGATTTTTTCGCAAACCCCAATGCCCCTGCCACATGGCGCTCCAGCGGAGATTCCAACGGCACTATGGGAGACCTCGCCCCTCACATGATCAACTGCGCCCATGTTCTGGTTGGCCCAATCAGGAAAGTCAGTGCACAGATTGAGACCGTTTTCAAAACACGCCCGTCAGAATGCGCACCAAACATCGTCGAGCAAGTCACCAATGATGATGTGGCTCAGTTTATGTGCACTTTTGAAAACGGAGCGACAGGTCACCTCCTCTTCAGCCGTGTCGCACTGGGCAAGAAGATGGGCATTATCTATGAGATCACCGGCACCAAAGGCGCTCTGCGGTTTGATCAGGAAGACCAGAACGCCCACTGGCTTTACAAAATAGAGGATGAACCGGAGCAATCCGGTTTCAGAAAGATCCTCACCAATCCTCACCATCCAGATTATGCAGCCTTCTGTCTCGGTCCCGGTCACGGAACCGGTTATCAGGACCAGCTAATCATCGAGGCTCGTGACTTTCTGGAGGCCATTGCGACAGGAACCACGGATTGGCCAGTCTTCAAAGACGGCCTCGAAGTTGCAAAAGTTGTCGATGCTGCCCGCCGCTCTCACAAATCAGGAGGGTGGGTTGAGGTGACCTAGCCTCACCAAGAAAAAAGGCCCACCAAACTGGCGGGCCTTCGAATTCTATAAAGCTGCAAAAACGGTCTATTCCAGACCGATCTTCGCTTTCAGCATATCAGACACAGCCTGCGGGTTTGCTTTACCCTTGGAGGCTTTCATCACCTGACCAACAAACCAGCCAAGCATGCCTGGCTTTTCTTTCGCCTGCTCTGCTTTGTCAGTGTTGTTTGCAAGGATCTCGTCCACGATGCCTTCAATCGCACCAAGGTCAGTCACTTGCTTCATGCCACGATCTTCTACGATCTGAGCTGGATCACCACCCTCAGTCCAGACGATCTCGAAGAGGTCTTTTGCGATCTTACCAGAAATGGTGCCTGCTTTGATCAGGTCAATGATCTTGCCCAGTTGTTCAGAAGAGATCGGGCTGGAGGTCACATCCAGACCTTCTTTATTCAAGCGGCCAAAGGTGTCGTTGATCACCCAGTTCGCAGCCAGTTTCGCATCACGCCCCTTGGCAACTTCCTCAAAGAAGTCACAGGAGACACGCTCAGCAACAAGAATGTCAGCATCATAAGGCGTCAGACCGAAGTCTTTAATGTAACGAGCCTTCTTCTCATCCGGCAGTTCCGGAAGATCCGCAGCCATCTCATCAACCAGCGCCTGAGTGAACTCAAGCGGCAGCAGATCTGGATCCGGGAAGTAACGGTAATCATGCGCTTCTTCTTTAGAACGCATAGAACGGGTTTCGCCCTTCACGCTGTCAAACAGGCGTGTTTCCTGATTGATCTCGCCGCCATCTTCCAAGATGCCGATCTGACGACGTGCTTCGTATTCAATCGCCTGACCAACAAAACGGATGGAGTTCACGTTCTTGATCTCACAGCGCGTACCAAACTCACCACCCGGCTTACGAACAGAAACGTTCACATCAGCACGCATGGAACCCTGGTCCATGTTACCGTCACAAGTACCCAGGTAGCGCAGGATAGTGCGCAGCTTGGTCAGGTAAGCTTTGGCTTCATCAGCACAGCGAATGTCTGGCTTGGAAACGATTTCCATCAGCGCCACGCCAGAACGGTTCAGGTCAACAAATGACATGGTCGGGTGCTGGTCATGCAGGGATTTACCCGCGTCCTGCTCCAGATGCAGACGCTCAACGCCCACTTCAACCTGCTCACCGCTCTTCATATCAAGGTGAATGATACCTTCACCAACGATCGGCTGTTTAAACTGGGAGATCTGATAGCCCTGCGGCAGATCAGGGTAGAAGTAGTTTTTGCGGTCAAAAACGGACTTCAGGTTGATCTCGGCCTTCAGACCCAAACCGGTCTTAATAGCCTGACGAACACATTCTTCGTTGATCACTGGCAGCATGCCCGGCATCGCCGCATCAACCAAGCTCACATTATTATTGGGATCGCTGCCAAAGCTGGTAGAAGCGCCCGAGAATAGCTTGGCTTCAGAGGTCACCTGAGCGTGAACCTCCATGCCGATTACGATTTCCCAGTCGCCAGTTGCGCCCTTGATGAATTTCTTCGGATCCGGAGTGCGCGTATCGACAAGCAGCGTCATGCGATCAATATCCTGTGTTCGTATAAGTCTTCACGGAAGTCCGGCCACGCGATGCACAGCCACGAAGACCACCTAATTTCTCAATGGTGTTGGGTAGGCCATCAACCCCGCAATGGCAAGTGAATCTTCGGGGGTTTTTGAACCAGAGTGCCTAAATTTCGGGGAGAAGCTTGTAGAAAGTCGCGCAGAAGCATCTGGAGCTTGACCCACGCTGAACAACAATCCCTCAGCACTCACTTTGCGCGGCGACGACTTGCCCCGATTTTCATAGCAATAGCACTTACAATCAGCCCCGTCGCAAAGCGGAACGGGAACAACGCCAGCGGCCCCACTTCAGGGTTCCACGGCAAAGGTATCCCAACAAGCTTGATAAGCCCTTCAAGAAACAGGCTGAGCGCAGCTGCAGCAAATCCTGCAATAAAGATCTTCCCCCGCTGATTGGCGTAGTAGCCCATATAGGCGGCGATCAATATGGCAAACGGATTCAAAAGCCCCGGCCACAGCAGGATTACAGAGATATCGTCTGTCATTAAAGTCTAAATGTCCCATCAGTACATGACTAATAATTGTTAGGTGTTAACTTGTATTTCCCAATCAACGACAACCGAGAATACTTAGAAATTTTGTTCTCCGTTTCTTAATTGAATTCATTAACTTTTTGATGAGCTTGCTACTTTTCCCCCCTTGAAAGGGATCATCCACATGAGCGTCCCAACCAATATGTTTGCAAGAACCAGGATCAAGAAAAGCAATTTTAAGGCCATCTTGCTTCATTCGGATACTAATACCGGCTTCCGTTTCATACTGCACATAAGGGCCATATTGTTCCCACAAGCTACGTCTCAGCAAAGAAGGATTGAAAGTGAAGGCTCCCCATTTAGCATGACGCTCAACAGGATGGCACCCAAACTTAATACCATCGACTTCATTAATCTGAAAATTCTTTACTTGATTTTCACTTAAGTCAGAGAACTGACGAACACATACGACACTTATGCTGCTATCGCTTTCAAGAATTTTTTTGCAGGCTGAAATAATTTCAACATCCTCAAATAACCAATCATCTTCGCCATGAAAGATATAAGGAGTTCTTACCTCTTGATACATTGTATCGACCGAACGAAGATGTCCCAGCTTTGGAGCATTCATGAACACTTTGAACTGAGGATAGTTTTCTTGAAGCCACTCTCTCACTGCTTGAGAATTAGCGTCTTCAGTCAAGAACGCATCTGCAAAGAACTGCACATGTCTGGGCATAAAACTGTCTAAAGTCTCTCTTAACAGATCTAGTCGGCCACAGCTTGTAATGCATAGCGTAACATCAGGATCACTAGGGCTCATTTACATTCCTTTGAATTTCATATTCTTATTTCCTCTCCTTATACAGTTCTATATTCAATATGTGAAATCTTGCAGATATCATCCCCTCACATATCCAGCATAATCTTCGCGTTCACTGATTGTGATAAATATTCCAAATTACACCGTAAAAACAATAATATACCAACAAATAAACTCAGAGTTTTTTCGTCACCAATTTCTTAATGGAGCTATTACAATACTCTTCAACTAGAAAACAATTGTCTTCAGAGCACAAGCAAACTACGTAAAGGCAGCCATCAATCAATGGAGTTTTGATGCGAGCTCGACAAGAGTCCCGGTAAAGCCCTGTCGAAGATAGACAGGGCATGCACAATCCAAACAATCTCGCTGACCGCATGAGCGGGCAGACGAGACAAGTGCATCTTTAAAACTCAAAGACATCCATGGATATTTCGAAAGCTGAACAGCGCATTTTGCATGTGCTGGCACAAGGCGGCTGCATTGAATTGCGCCGTGACGACGATGGCACTCTGGAAGAAATGAACTGCGTCACCCGGGACGGCTGGTATTATGCCGGTCTTTCCGAGCACATCTTCAGAAAACTGAAGTACAGACGCCTGATCTCCTCAAAAGGAGGCCGCCCTTATCGCATCACCAAACTGGGCCTGATCCGCGTCCGCAGCCAGCTCGATAATCGCTGACCAACACCACCCTGCAGCACCATGCTGCGGGGTGGTTTTCAATCAAGCAAAGCTTGGGTGTCATCTACCCAAAATCTGCTTCAAAACCGCAGCTACAATAGCCTCGGGGCAATCTTCCTGAACCAAATGACCTGCTTGAGGAACTGGAATACAATCTTCCCCGGAAATCAGACCAGCCAAAACCTCCCCCTTCTCATAGGGGATCCACTCATCACACGCCCCCCAAAGTACCGAAACCGGGCAATCCAGAGCCCCATAACTCCCCTGTACTTCATCAGTGTATTTTTGGTCCATCTGCGCAATCTGACGATAAAATGCTGGTTGCCCAACGGGTCCAATCCACGGAGCGGCATAAATCTCCAAAGCCTCCTCCGAAAGCTCGTTATGAGCAGCCGTCTGCAAATAAGCCCGCAGCATCGCTTTATGCATATACTCCGGCATCCCGGCAAAGGCCTCAGCATGTTCGCGCACATGCTGCACCAACGATGATCCCCATGGAGCCAAAGCAACCGCATCAAATATCGTCAGAGAACCGTAACGCAGACCATTCAGATAATAAGCCCGCAGAGCTGTCGCACCTCCAAAGTCATGAGCCAGAACATCAGGTCGATCTAACTCCCATTCCTGAAACAGCGCAGCCAACACCTCATTTTGGATCCCGAGGGAAACATCCTGCCCTTCGCGTTTTTCAGAGTGCCCGTAACCCACCAGATCAAAGTAATAGACCCTCCTGTGATCGAAGAGATGCGGCACAATCCTGCGCCAGACCTGCGAAGAAAAAGGTGTGCCATGGATGGCAACCAGTGGCGGTCCATCCCCCATTACCCCCCAGCGAACAGCATTTCCGTTAATAACCGAGATGTTTGGAAGTTCCAGCATAGCACGACTCACATTGACATTTAGCTAAATGACTATATGAATATTTACATGGATAGAGCAATACAAATTAAAGCCATCTCCAGTGAGCCTCGTTTAATGGTCCTGCGCCTTCTGAGAGACCCACAAAAACACTTCAGCCATCAGCAATCAGCTGATCCTTCTGAGTTTGGAGTTTGCATGACTTTGATTGCAGAGGCGCTTGGCGTTGCCCAACCCACGGCCAGCAGGCATCTGGATATTTTAAAACAAGCTGGCTTTATAACTGCACAGAAGCATTTGAAATGGTCCTACTGCAAACGCAACGAACCTGAAATCAAAGAGTTTTTGCATTGGCTCAACATAGAAATCTCGCCAAACTAGATCATCTGATGCTCAAATCTCACATTTACTCAATACTGGGAAAAAACGCATAGCATCATGAGACCTCGCAGCAGCGTTCTGCGAGGTCGATTAGCACGAGCATCAGTTACAGGTCGTGTAAAAGAACCTTCGATCCCGGTCCTCGCGATATGAATAGACATGACAGGTCGTTTGATATCGCCCTCGATCCCATAATTCGACAGTCACATGGGTAGCCGGAGGGCGTCCGCCACGATGCCAAACACCACTCTCATC
This sequence comes from Pseudovibrio sp. Ad5, assembly GCF_001623095.1. Lineage (NCBI taxonomy): Bacteria > Pseudomonadati > Pseudomonadota > Alphaproteobacteria > Hyphomicrobiales > Stappiaceae > Pseudovibrio > Pseudovibrio sp. Ad5. The sequence continues at coordinate 16,966 of NZ_LMCH01000013.1, forward strand.
ACGCAGGAGCAAGTACAGACCATCAGTCCCTGCCGGATTCTGGTAAGCACGCTGGATATCGCGATCAGATGATTCACTCAGCACCTGCCGAACAGTTGGCCCTGTAAAACTTGAGCGCGAGTCCAAAGTTCTATTACCTACAAGGGTATCAGGCTCATCTGCCCAATAAACGTCAGCCTGAGCACTCGGCAGACCAACACTCAACGCCAGCGCACAGACAACTATAATCTTTCCAATTTTCATTTATTCTTCCTTTCCCCAAGACTTCGGGCAAAAGGAAGACGCAGCAGCCCCCTTTTTACGCAGCTAAATCCGGCAACAGCGTAAACACATCAAGAGCGGCCCCCAACAGAAATTACGGAGCTACCGCAGCATCTCACGCTCACCAACAACGTAGCGCACGGGCTGCATCATCCCGACAGCCAAGTGCCAGATATTGTGACAGTGATAGGCCCACATGCCGGGGTTGTTGGCCAGAAATTCGATAGTCACCGTCTGCTTCTTAGGCACCCAAACCGTATCCATCACTGGCGCATAGTCGTCATCAGGACCACCAAGTACGCGAAATGTATGGCCGTGAAGGTGCATAGGATGAGACATGGGAGACCGATTGATCATCCGCAACTGAACCACCTCACCCTGTTTCACATCCAGATACGTCTTTTGCGGATCAGGCCCCGCATAGGGCTCAGGCCAGTAGTGATTGTTCATCATCCACTCATAGGCCTTCATATCTCCAGAAAGCAGCACATCATAAACACGATCAACTTTTCGACCAAACCCTGATGCCTCAAGCGACTTCAGGCTTCTGAAATCAACAGTAACCCCATCAAAGGAAGGCCGCTTGTCATTCACACTGGCCTTCACATCATCAGTATGAATAACCCCAAGACACTGCTTATTATCACCAAGCGCGGCAGCATGGACTGTGTAACTACCACTGTCCGGCACATCTACCAGCACATCATAACGGGCTGATGTCGGGACAATCACATTCTGCCCCTCAACAGGTTGCATACGGTTGCCATCAACTTCAATGACTGAGAACTTCAGTCCATCAATAGAAATTCTGAAGAAGGTGCTGCCGGACGAGTTGATCAACCGCAGCCGCAAACGCGCTCCTTTTTTGACGGTCAACGTCCACGGTTTGGAGTTGGGTTGTCCATTCAGAGTGTAACCAGCATTCACAACATCAATATCAAAGTCTTTGGAATTGGGAGGCTCATAAGCATCTTTGATCTCGGGCCGATGCCTGCCACTTCGTAAGCCTTTGATGATCTCTCTACCTTCGGCTGGTGGAATGTCGCTAAACATCAGCACTTCATCATGATCATAGGAGTATGGATTGTCTTTAGGATCAATAATGAGAGCTCCCAGAAGACCATACTGCTCCTGCAATCCAAGATGGGAGTGGTAATAATAGCTCCCCTGTTGAACCAGCGGAAACTCGTAATACTGAGAGGTTCCCGCTTCAATGGGCAACTGCGCAATATCGGGGACACCGTCCTGTAAAGACGGCAAAAGGATTCCATGCCAGTGAATGCAGGTGGGCTGTTTCATCCGGTTATTGATGAGCACCCGGAACATATCCCCTTCCGTATATCGGATAGGAGTACCTGGCCATGTGCCACCAACAAGCATGCCTTTGAGATCGACACCATACTGAGAGTAAGGTTTCTCATCCACATCCAGCGTAAAATCCGGCTTAGCAACACCTGCACCAAGGAGTGATTGTGCGCAAGCTGTTTCCTGTGGGACAGAAGCAGGAGGCAAAACAGGTTGAGATTGCTGTGCGCCAGCACTGCCGGAAATGAATGTAGCTGCACCTGCGGCAAGCCCGCCGCTTGCGCTGGTTTTCACAAAGTCTCGACGGCTCAGCTTCATAAGCGCACCTGCTCTTCCAGACGAAAAGAGCAGCTTAGGCAGGGAAACCCTACATTTCCCTAGCATTATCGAGAGGATTATAAGGAATAGGTTACGCGCCGATCAAACGATCAGCGCCCATGGAGCCCAGTGCAAGAGAGCTGGTCAGGCCTGGGCTTTCAATACCCATATAAGTCAACAGCCCCGGAATGCCGTGCGTTTCCTCACCCCAAATTGCAAAATCGGCCGCTTCAGCACCCGCAGGAACCAACTTAGGACGAATACCAGAATAGTCCGCCTGCAAGCTGCCATCGGCCAGATCGGGATAATATTTACGTATCTGCGAATAAAACCGTTCGCCGTGCTCTTCATTTACCTCGTAATCGATCTCGTCAATCCACTCCACATCAGGGCCAAAACGTGCCTGATTGCACATATCCAGCGTGAGGTGAACACCAAGCCCACCCGGCTCTGGCACAGGATAGATCAGATGCGAGAACGGAGCATCTCCGGCAAGGCTGAAATAGTTGCCTTTCGCATAGTAAAGCTTCGGCACTTTACATGACATGTGCCCGGCCAGCTTGGAGAGCATCTTATTGGAGTGAAGACCTGCAGCGATCACAAGCTCATGACAAGTGATCGCGTAGCCATCCTTCATGACAACGGTAAAGCCGTCGCCTTTGAAGTTCTTGGCAGCAAACTCTTCATGCTCGTCATCATCAAAGTGATGATCAGCCGCTTCCAGATCCTCTTCCACCAGAATGTCAGCGCCCATCAACTCACTTGGGCGCATGCCGGTTTCAATCTCGGTGACTTCTGTCCCAACAACAACAAGCCCGCCATGCGCCTCTAATCCACCTTGCAGCGCCATCATATACGCATGACTATCCACAATGCCTGTGGAAGGAGAAAACAGAGCGCCCTTACACGCCAGATGCGGTTCAAAGCCCCGCGCCTGTGCTTCATTGAGCATCAAAAGATCATCAACACCATTGGCAGCAGCACGTGCGCGAATGCCATCCAGCATGGAAACCTGGCTTTCATCAGTCGCTACAATCAGCTTACCAACGCGCTTGTACGGCACGCTAAATTCCTCACAAAAGGAATACAGCATCTCCTTACCTTGCACGCAAGCTTTTGATTTCAATGAATCTTTTGCGTAGTAAATTCCGGCATGGACAACTTCGGAATTACGAGCACTGATTTCGGAGCCGATGATTTCGTGCTGTTCAAGCACAATAACTTCACGTCCCCTGCGCGCTAGTTCATAAGCCGCGCTCAAGCCCACAACTCCTGCACCGATTACGATGCACTCAACGTCTGCCATGCTATTCCTGTTTGCTCTTTTATTGTTGGGAGACAGACCCATAGCACATTACGCAGCAATCTAAACAATATACCCACAGCCTTTCCCGCATTAATCCCCAAGGCAAATGTGTAGATTTTGAGGCAGTATGTCTTGAAACGGCAAAACACCCAACATCTAGTAGGCAGCTTAATATACCAGGGTTCAGCTCATTCAATTTGATCCACAGCCAGATGCATCGCGCAGATACACAAGCAAAAAGCCTGCATCAGACGCAGACTTTTCCCATGCCCATGTAGGGTGCATGTTGATAATGTGCAACCGGCACAATGCAGGTGAGATCAGAACCTACTGAGCCACAGCCAGCTCTGCCGATTTCACCAGCTGCACGCCCTTGCTCACCAACTCTGCCCGGCACTGCGTCCAGCCTTTCGGATCAATGGAAAGCACAGCATCCTCTGCCAACTCCACCGCATATCCACGCCCAAGCGCTCCAAGCGCCGTACTCTTCACACAGTAACATCCATCAAGCCCGGCAATCCTGAGCCGTCCAACACCGTGCGTCTTCAGGAAAGCCTCCAGCTCTTCACTGGCAAATGCATCCCCCACACTCTTCACAATATCCATGTCCGGCTGAAACCCGAGCCGTTTATCCAACTCAAGTCCATCAGAGCCCTTTGTCCCAAGCCCTTCGCCAAGCAATCCAATCAGGAAGTTCGTATAGCCTCCTTCATAGATCAACCGTGTGGTGATCACGAGCTCCCCGCGTGTCTGTGCATCTGCCGCCAGCGCATTAATCCGCGCAATCCGCTCTTCCACAAAAGCAGCAGGCCACTGTCGTGCCTTAGTATCCTTTGTAAAGTCTTCCTGCACATCCAGCACCAGTAACGCAGACTGACTGCGGCTTGCCTTATCAATCACGTCTCCCTGCGTCGGCCCCTGCAACTGCATCAAGCGCTGCGCGGTGTATCCCGCACCAATCAGAAGCACCAGAACCACAAGACCAACAACACTCCACATACTCATCAATGCCTCCAAGTTACGACTGTGTCAGTGAGGAAAAACAACCAAGCACCGCCCGCGGCACTTTCAGGTGCACCTGCACCTCATCAGCACTCAGGCACTGCAAAAGCCCTTCAGGAATAGACCGTACTGCGCCAAAGGCTGTGCGATCTGTATCCCCTCAAAAAGCGGATCCGCCAGTTTAGAATCTCTCTGCATGTCCCGCTCTTCCATACCCGCACAAAACCACTGCACGGCATATTTGTCAACTAAGTTGACAAATAAGATACATTCAACTGAACGCCCTCGTGTTAGATTGAGGCATTAAAGTGAGTCTGGTCTTTGTTTTTAAAGTTCAATTTATGAGTAACCGCAAATCAGCAATTGTCCTCGGCGCTTATGGCTTCATCGGCGCAGCCTGCGTCAAACATCTCCAACACTCAGGATTTCATGTCACGGGGGTTGGGCGTTCCCAATCAGCCGCCCGACAATGCTTTCCTGAATTACAGTGGCGCTTTCTGGATATCGCCACAGCAACCACTGAGGATTGGAGCAAAATCTTTGAAGCAGCAGATGTTGTCATAAACGCATCCGGCGCCCTGCAAGACTCTGCCAAAGACAATCTGGAAGCAATCCATGTGCAAGCCGTCGAACATATGTGCGAGGCTTTGATCAACTCAGATAAGCTGTTCATCCAAATCTCAGCTGCAGGCGTCGCGCTTGACGCAACCACCAATTTCTTCCGCACCAAAGCAAAAGGCGATGCAATCATTAAGCAACAGCTTGAGCATGCAATCATTCTGCGCCCTGCCCTTGTTCTTGGACCACAAGCCTATGGCGGAACAGCACTTCTACGAGCAGCCAGCGCGATGCCGCTCATCGGCTTTAAGGTATTCCCCAAAAGCCAAATTCAAACCATAGCCTTGGACGACCTGGCACAAGCAGTCACACACTGCGCGCTTGGCAAAATACCGACAGGGACAACGGCAGACCTCGCAGAAGAAACACCTCAATCCCTCTGGCAACTCACAAAAGCAATAAGAGCATGGCAAGGCTTCCCGCAATGGCGCTATGCCGTCACAACACCAAACTGGCTCCTAACTGCGACAAGCAAACTGGCGGATGCTCTTGGTGCGTTTGGATGGCGCGCTCCCCTGCGCTCCACATCCATCGAAACCCTGCAAAACGGCATCACCGCGGATACGTCCACATGGCAAAAGGCAGGTGGGTTCCGATGCAAGTCACTGGATGAAACACTGAGGTGTCTACCAAGCTCAACGCAGGAGCGCTGGTTTGCCAGACTTTATCTTCTGTTGCCCCTCACCATCGCCTGCCTTTCTCTCTTCTGGCTTGCCTCTGGTATCATCGGAGCAATCCAGTTTAGCGATGCACAGAGAGTTCTGACCGAACGCGGTATGGATCAAACACTAAGTCTGCTCTTTGTCTTTGCAGGCAGCATCGCAGACGTCACGCTTGGCAGCCTCATCCTCTTTAGAAGATACACCCGCCTCGCTTGCCTTGGCATGATCGCGGTGACACTTGGCTACTTAGGTGCCGGCACATTGTGGGCAACGGACCTCTGGGGTGATCCGCTTGGCCCTTATCTGAAAACAATCCCCGCCATGATCCTTGCTCTCTTTCCCATTCTGCTGCTGGAGGAAAGATGACCTACGAGTTTCTCATGTTCTTGCACATCATCGGCGCCTGTGTCCTCATCGGAACTGGGGCAGGCATTGCGTTCTTCATGGTGATAGCCGCCAGAACGTTAAACGCTGCGGCCATCGCTCATACAGCCGGAACCGTCGTCATTGCTGACACACTTTTCACCGCCACAGCTGTGATCGTTCAACCCATCACCGGATATCTGCTGGCAAGAGAAGTTGGTTGGTCTTTGACCGAAGGTTGGATCGTACTCTCACTCGCACTTTACGTGCTTATTGGCGCATTCTGGCTCCCAGTGGTCTGGATACAAATCCAACTCAGAAACCTCGCCGCATCAGCCGCCCAAACATGCACGCCATTACCACCCCGCTACCACACCCTCTACCGCATCTGGTTCGCCTGCGGCTTCCCCGCTTTCGTTGCGATACTAGGGATTGTTTGGTTGATGATTGTGAGGCCAACGCTATCGCTTTGATCAAATGGCCCAGATTTCTCTTGTCCAATTGAGCTTAGCTAAACTATACGACCATGAACTAAATAAACACAGCTATTGGAAATCTCATGCGCCTACTTTTAGGATTACTTTTTGTCATTTTCTCTCTCAGCCTAGCTAATGCAGAAGAACCCACAAAAGAAGCCTTACTGGAGGAACTGTTCCAACTGACAGAGGCAACAGATGAAGCAATACTAGCACGAACAGGGAAGGGTTTCAGAACACAGATTGAAGCATCATTTAAGGCTAAAAATGTAAAATTAGGGGATGAGCACCTTCAAGTGATTGAAGAAATCTTCGTTGACGAATTCAAAAAAGAACTCCCAGAACTGATGAAAGAAATCCGCACTCTCTCACTTGAGACCTATACGGTTGAAGAACTTAAGAAAGCTCTTGAGTTACTGAGAACACCTGAAGGCCAGCGCTTTCAGAAAAAACAAGAAATGCTCGTTCAAAAGCTCGTAATGATTAGCGTGCAAAGTGGAATGAGGGCGGGCAAAAGAGCCCAACCGGCAATGGCAGATTACATGAAGGCACACGTTGTTCCTAAGCAAAGCAAATAAGCAGATCATCAAAAGCAACAAGTCAAAGACCTCCACCAGAGGTGGGGAGTTGTTTTGCTTACAAAAAAGGCCCCGGATCTCTCCGAGGCCTTTCTCATTTCATAGCAGCAGCGCTGAGGCTTACTTGCTCCACCAGTTGGCGGAAGGCTCGAAGCGGCCAGCGGCCTGTTCGATAACTTCACCAACCTGGAACAGGGTGCCTTCATCGAATGGCTTACCGATCAGCTGCAGGCCCAGTGGCAGGCCGTCTTTGTTGAGGCCAGCTGGGATGGACATGCCCGGAACGCCAGCCATGTTGGCTGTCACAGTAAACACGTCATTCATGTACATGGTCACTGGATCAGTGATCTCGCCCGGAGCAAATGCTGCATCAGGAGTGGTCGGTGTCAGGATTGCATCCACACCGTCAGCCCATGCATTGTCAAAGTCCTGCTTGATCAGGGTACGAACCTTCTGCGCTTTCAGGTAGTACGCATCGTAATAACCTGCAGACAAAACGTAGGTGCCAATCATCACGCGGCGCTTCACTTCATCACCGAAGCCAGCTGCACGGGTGTTCTCATACATCTCTACAATGTCATTGCCCGGCACACGCAGACCGTAACGAACACCATCATAACGCGCCAGGTTGGAAGACGCTTCCGCTGGTGCCACAATGTAATAAGCAGGCAAAGCGTATTTGGTGTGTGGAAGAGAAATCTCGACGATCTCAGCGCCAGCTTCCTTCAGCCATGCAATACCCTGCTGCCAGAGTGCTTCAATCTCCTCTGGAATACCGTCCATGTGGTACTCTTTAGGAATACCGATCTTCATGCCCTTGATGGACTTGCCGATGAAATCTTCATAGTTCGGCACAGGCGCATCAACAGAAGTGGTGTCTTTCGCATCAACAGAAGCCATGGACTTCAGCAGGATCGCGTTGTCACGCACACTGCGGCCAATCGGGCCAGCCTGATCCAATGAGGACGCAAACGCAACCATACCCCAACGAGAACAACGGCCATATGTTGGTTTGATGCCAACAGTACCGGTCAGCGCTGCAGGCTGACGGATGGAACCACCGGTATCAGATGCTGTCGCCGCAGCACAAAGATGAGCAGCAACGGCAGAAGCAGAACCACCGGAAGACCCACCAGGAACCAGTGCAGTCTCAGTGCCATTGCGGCGCCAAGGGTTCACAACGTCACCATAAAAGGAAGTCTCGTTGGAAGAGCCCATCGCGAACTCATCCATGTTCAACTTACCCAACATCACAGCACCGTCATCAAACAGGTTCTGTGTGACAGTGGACTCATACTCTGGCTTAAAGCCATCGAGGATGTGAGAACACGCCTGAGTGTGAACACCCTTCGTCGCGTAAAGGTCTTTGATGCCGAGAGGAATACCTTCCAGTGGACGCGCTTCGCCAGCAGCGATTTTTGCGTCAGACGCTTTGGCCTGCTCACGGGCAATATCGCCAGTTACAGCAATATAAGCGTTCAGCGCCTCATTACCGGACTCGATGGCACCAAGATAGCTCTCAGTCAGTTCAGTTGCAGTAAAATCGCGGGCAGCAAGCTTGTCGCGCGCCTCAGCGATCGTCAGTTTGGTAAGATCAGTCACAGTCATTATCCTTGTGAAATCGGGCGCTTATTCAACAACTTTAGGCACGGTGAAGAAGTTGTCTTCATGCACCGGCGCGTTGGAAACAATCTTGTCAGCATAACCGCCATCGCTCTGGCCGTCAGCGCGCTTCTTCATGGTGGTTTCAACCACAGAGGTCATTGGCTCAACGCCGTCAACATTCACCTCATCCAGCTGCTCAACAAAACCAAGGATCGTGTTCAGCTCACCAGTCATTTTCTCCGCCTGCGCGTCATCAACCTTGATGCGCGCCAGACCGGCAACACGTTTTACGGTGTTTAGATCAACCGACATGTTTCACTCCGAAATTACGGGGGCAAAAGACTGCCCGCCTCGAATTCATGGCAAAGAGCTATAAACACAAAAAAACAGCAGAACAATCACTGCTCTGCTGTTCATCCCTCATATTCTCAAAATTACGGAACCATTCAGTACCGATTACTAAGAAGCATATTCCAGAGATCTGCTACGAACACCCGACACCACCAACCACAACGCCAGCCCCAGCAAGAGGGGAAGTGCCGAGAGTGAAAGCCCTGCCCAACCAACAGTGCTGAACAAAATGCCCGTTGAAAGCGCACAGATTGCAGAAACCAACGCCACGACTGAATCATTGGCTCCTTGAGCAAGCGGCGCATCTTCAGGTGCAACAACCTCAATCAAACGAGACGTCGCGCCGATAAAACCAAAGTTCCAGCCAACCCCCAACAGGATCAAAGCCACATAGAAGGCCCAAATCTCAACACTCAGCGCACCAATCACACCAGCCCCAGCAAGCATCAACAAACCCAGCACCATAACCGAGGTCGTGCCAATCCGGCGGATGATAAAGCCAGTAACAAAGCTCGGACCAAACATGGCAACCAAATGCCAGCGGATTACATCGCTGGATTGACCGACAGAGAACCCACAATAGTCCATCGCAAGCGGTGTCGGAGACATCTGCATAGTCATGAAACCAAAAGAGAGCCCGGCACACGCTGTCGCACTCCAGACCGCTGGTCGGCGCAGCACCTTCAAGGACGCGACAAACCCTTTGGTAGTCTGATCTTTCTTCAAAGCAGGTGGCAGGCTCAAACCAAGCACAGGCAATGCGCCCACAACAGCAACACCTGCCAACGCCAGATAACTGCCCACAAACGGAATGACTCCGCCGAAATCTTTCACCACACCAACAAGGCTTGGGCCAAGCAGCGCAGAGAGCAACCCCATAGACATGCTTAGCGAGATCGCCATGGGCTTCCACTTTTCGCTGGCGCTATCAGACGCAGCAAACCGCATAAAAGTGTAGGCCGCCGTGGCAATGCCTAAAAGAACATGTCCAACAAGCAACACAACAAACTGATTGGAATAAAGCGCATAAACGCAGAGCAACGAACCGATAATGCTCAGGACTACACCCAACAATATCCCGTTCCGACGCCCATACCGCCCCATAAACAGCGAGATTGGTGTAGCAAACAGAAAGTTACCAAACATCTGCAAGGCAAGCGGCACAGTTGCCATGATGGGATGGGGTGCAAGATAAGACCCTGCCAAAGCGCTGATCGCAATCAGGATTGGCATCTGCATAGAAAGGATTGCTGTTGCAACTAAAATGAGCGGAAAGTTGCGTGCCCTGTAGGCTGCTCCCGGCTCCGCCACCTCTGAAAGTCCCATAGTAATTCCTCGAAGAAACTTTGACCTCCTTCAAATTACCGCTTACAACATTTGGCAGTTAGGACATTAAAGCTTCAAATCATGCCAAATAAGCAAATCGAGCATTACCGTCATATCGATGCACTCGTGTATCACGGGATCAACCTTCTGGATCTGGCAGGCCCGATGCAGGCTTTCTGGACGGCAGACAGTTATCATCCCAAGTATAAGCTCAGAATTCTCTCTGTTGATGGTCAGCCGGTAGAAACCCAGCCTGGGATCAAAATCGCCGTTGATGGCAAGATATCCGACTGGAACCCAGCCGCTGATCTTCTCATCCCCGGAGGACGTGTCGATAAAGAGCTGGGCAGCAATACCCTTCGCTCGCTTCTTCAAAAAGCCGCGGCAAGAACGAACGGAGAGCGCATCATCTCCATCTGCTCCGGCGCACTTATTTTGGCCGACGCTGGCATTTTAGATGGCAAGCAAGCCAGCACCCATTGGAGCCGCGCCTCAACAGCACAAACAGAATTCCCCAATGTGAACTGGCGACTCAACCAACTCTTCGTCAATGCAGGTAATGTCTACAGCTCTGCAGGCGTCACTGCGGGCATAGACCTGACCTTGCACCTCATCGAGCAAGATTTAGGGGCAGCGATCTCACTGAAGACCGCGCAGGAGCTGGTGGTCTATCTGCGTCGCAACGGAGGACAAGCCCAGTTCTCCTCCGCCCTTTCCCTGCAAGCCGCCGGTCAATCCAACATCGCAAAACTCTCTGAGATCATTCTGTCAGAGCCGGAAGCAGACTGGACCATCGAGAACATGGCAAAATCAGCTGGAGTCTCCACGCGCACTCTGCACCGCCGCCTGAAAGAAGATATTGGCGCAACCCCAGCTCAGTTCGTAGAGCGTCTTCGGTTGGATCTTGCCAGAACAGCCCTTCTCAAACGCAGCTCCATCAAGCAGGCAGCTCATTTGTCCGGTTTCGGGCATATCCAAAACTTGCGCCGTGCCTTCCAGCGAAACTTTGGCATCACACCCTCTGAGTATGCAGAGAGATTTTCCTGATGCCTGAGCCGACCACACCAAGAGGCCGCCCACAAAACAACGAACTCACCCGTCTGATCCTGACCACAACGCTCAAAGCGTTGGCAACGGATGGCTATCACGGCACCTCAACCCAGCAAATTGCGCAGACAGCAGGCACGTCCAAGCAAGCGCTGTATCGCCGCTGGCCAAACAAAGCAGGTCTGGCTCTCGAAGCCCTGCGCTACGGGTTCCGCCAGGTTCCCCCCATCTACCCCGGTATGTCTTCTTTTCATAATGACTTGCAGGACGCCACTTCAGGCATCCTCAACGCCCTGCACGACACTCCGTTAGGCACCGCATGGCTTGCCCTGCTCTCAGAGCCTTCGTTAGTGGAGGAACTTTCCCTCATTGAAGGTGAACAGCGCACGCACTTCAGACAGGTTTTCGTTTACTGGAATACCACTGCAACCATGGAGACAAGCATCGACCAACTTCTCGGTTTTGTGTTTTTCACCAGCCTCGTTCGTAGGAGAAAACCGGCACTACGGGAAATTACCGAGTTAATTCAAAGCATTACAAGTCGATCATAAAAAATCAAAGCCGCTCTCCTCTTGGTGAAGACACTTGATTGGCACTTGTACACCCTCCTGGGGCAAGAAGATTGGGCCTCGCAAGAACGGGCAATTTCCGCAGGCCGAGGTTGTCGAACAAACAAAGCATTCTTCCTGACCTGGTTTTGTTTGTCCGGCGAAATTCATTGTTTCATTGAGGGTAATATAATGAAAATCAAATCTATCGCTGTTGCAGCGGCTATTGCAGGTGCCGCCCTGTCCGCAAGCACATTCGGCGCATTCGCTGATGAAATCTCGACCTACACCTCTGGTGGTTATGCGATTGGTGGTACCGATCCTGTTGCATACTTCACACAAAACAAGCCTGTTCAGGGTAAAGCTGAATTTACCGCTCAGTACGACGGCGTAACCTGGAAATTCTCCAGCGCTGAAAACCGTGACAAATTCGTTGCAGAGCCAGCAAAGTTCGCTCCGCAGTACGGTGGCTGGTGTGCAGTTGGTGCATCCTTCGGCAGCAAGCTGGAAACCAAGCCTGAGCTTTGGGACATCGTCGACGGCAAGCTCTACCTCAACGCACACGATGGTGCAGTAAAGCGCATGCAGTCCCGCACAATCGAAACGATCACCAATGCAGACACAAACTGGGTTGAGATCCGCGACGTACCAGCAGACAAACTCTAAGTTTCCTTCAGTGCATATGCTGCAATAGGCGATGCCTAGCGCCTATTCCGACATCTCCCCAAATCTCATGGTGGCATATGCATTGAGCCCTAGAGAAAGCCGCAGAAATCTGCGGCTTTCTTTCGTTTATGGCACCCATTAGCTCAAAGCACACATAAACAAAACTAACGCTGCATCTACAACAAGTTACGCATCTTCAAATGCACTTTGCAGTGAGTAAACCTTCCCCTCACAACCAGTTCTCAAAACGGTGATGAAGCGTTATTGGCCTTAAGATAGGTATTCACGCATAGTGTTTTCAGAACATAGATAAAAACCAGTGGTTCCCCCTAATCAACTGGTAAACGAAACAAGCCAGACTTGGCTTCAATGATCAGTCCGAAGGAGTTGCCCATGCCGATCAAATCTTCAGTTCTTGCAGTTGGACTAGCACTGTCAGCACTTGTAACTGTTCCGATGACGGCAATGGCCGATGACGTAACCAACTTCGTTGAAGAAGGCTACGCAATCAAAGGAACTGATCCGGTCGCTTATTTCACTGAAGGCAAGCCAGTCCCAGGCAAAAAAGAGTATTCCACGCAGTATCAGGACGTGACGTGGCTGTTCTCTTCTGCTGAAAATCTCGACAAGTTCAAAAAGGATCCAACCAAGTACGCGCCTCAGTATGGCGGTTGGTGTGCAACTGGTGTGAGCTTCGGAGTAAAAATTCCGATCCAGCCAGAGCAATGGAAGATCGTTGACGGCAAACTTTACCTGAATGCCCATGCAGGTGCACAGCGTCACTTCCTGAAAGACCCGAACGCTTCCATCGCCCGGGCAAATGAAAACTGGCCAACAATCATACACACGCCAGAAGCAGACCTTTAAGCGAACCCCACCCAAGCTCCCTTGAAGGCCATTCAAGCTACGCGTGCCCCCAACTAAGCGTAGCTCCCGCGGTGAAAGCAAAAAAACGCGGAATGTGTCCCTTTCAAACTTTAAAGGCCTCAGTTCATGCTGAGGCCTTTTCTTGTCCCAGTAACAAAAATCGACGCAGCTATGAAGCAGCAACACTGTTATTGACTGTCACCGTCTCCCCTGGCTTCAGTTTAGCCACCCGAAACGCATCATCCTCCATGCATTCGGTAAACTGATCTGCGCTTTGGTCTAAAATTGGGAAGGTACCGTAGTGGCACGGAATGATGGTTTGAAACTCGAAGAACCTCTGACATGCCATCGATGCGGTGCGAGCGCCCATGGTGAACCGATCCCCGATCGGCACAATCCCAATCTGGGGCCGGTAAATCTCGTTGATCAACTCCATATCAGAGAAGATATCCGTATCACCCATATGTAACAGTGTTGGCTCATCCTCAGCCATCACCACAACACCCGCCGGATTGCCCAGATACACATCCGCAACGCAGCCTTCACTATCAAACGAACAGGCAGAACTGTGCACTGCATTGGTAAGCGCCACACCAAACGCCCCCATGTTCACGCAGCCGCCATGGTTCATAGGATTGATCTTCTCAATACCTTTGTCCTGCGCCCACATACAGATTTCCCAGTTCGCCGTAAGCGTTGCACCAGTCGCTTTCAAAATATCGATGGTATCGCCCACATGATCATCATGGCCGTGAGTCAGCAGAACATGATCAACACCTTCACTCACCTGCTCCACACTCATCTCTGCCGGAAAGCTCGGGTTGCCAGACAAGAACGGATCAATCAGAAGCGTTGCCCCTGGAATGTAAACCTTGAAAGCAGAATGGCCCAGAAACTGTAAATCCATACTACCAATCCCCCAATGCGGAGCGCCGAAACGCGGCACATCCGTGATACCGAAAATATTATCTAAACTAGTAGGAATTTGGTTACACAACCCTTAAATGTAACCGGGCACAGGCAAAACTCCGGTAATGCCCTAGGAGATCTTCCAGTCAATCTCTGCAATACCATGTTCTTTCAGATAGGCATTGGTTTTGGAAAATGGAGCCGACCCGATAAAACCGCGCCGTGCCGACAACGGCGATGGATGGGCACTCATCAAAACCAGATGTTTGCTCTCATCAATCAGATCCAGCTTCTTCTGAGCATGTGCGCCCCACAGGATAAACACCAGATGCTCCCGTGCCTCGGACAAGCCCTTGATCGCCGCATCCGTAAACGGCGCCCACCCTTTCTTGGCATGAGACCCGGCCTTGGCTTCCTCCACACTCAAAGACGTGTTGAGCAGCAAAACACCCTGCTCCGCCCAATGCGTTAAACACCCATGAGTTGCTGGTGCTAAATCAAGGTCACTTTCCAACTCCTTGTAGATATTGCGAAGCGACGGCGGCAGTTTCACGCCTTTGCGAACTGAGAAGGAAAGTCCATGTGCCTGCCCTTCCCCATGGTAGGGATCCTGCCCAAGGATGACGACACGTACATCACTCAGAGCAGCAGCATTAAAGGCAGCGTAGCAGTCAGTTGTCGGAGGAAAAATGGTCTTTCCTTCCGCTTCCTCAGCATCCAGAAAGGCCTGGAGTTTCTGAAAGTAGGGTTTATCCATTTCAGGAGCCAGAATGCCCTGCCATCCCTCTTCAAACTGCACTTGCGTCACGCCTATATCCACCTGCTCAATCTTCTTGCACCCTTACCTTTATCAGAACAGCCGTCGTACAGTTCAGCAGGAAACAGCATGTCCCCGAGAAAAAAATATAGATTACTTGCTTGGCGTTGCTCTCAAGCCGTGCTAACCCGCCGCCATGGCAAATGATCCCTCTCTTTCTCTCGAAGATTTCTGCGACGCGCTTTATGATGATGATCGCCTGATCGGTATCGACCTTGGCACCAAAACCATTGGTCTGGCACTTACTGATTCTGGACGACAGATCGCTTCTCCATTGGAGACCATCAAACGCAAGAAGTTTACACAGGATGTAGAACGTCTGCTGGATCTTTGTCAGGAACACAGTGTCTTTGGCCTCGTCATCGGCTTGCCGCTCAACATGGATGGCACCGAGGGCCCGCGCTGTCAGGCGACCCGAGCGTTCGTGCGCAACCTTGCCCAGAAAACGGAAATCCCGATCACCTATTGGGATGAACGTCTCTCCACCGCTGCCGTCACACGCACACTTATCGAAGCAGACCGCTCCCGCGCCCGCCGTGCCGAACTGGTCGACAAGATGGCCGCGTCCTACATTCTGCAAGGCTTTCTGGACCGCATCAACTATGGCGGCACTTCTCTCTTTGAAGACGAGTAGACCCAGTTCCCAAGCAACAACACTTGAGAAAATTTAAGGCGCTCTGCGCTTTACCATTCAGCTTTTTTCAGGCTAGGTGAATAGACGGATACGCGCATCAATGCGCACTTTGTCCCTCCACCTGCAAAGACACTTTCCTGTCTGTGCAACAGCCTGAAAAGCACACGCATGTTCTCTGCCCTGTCAGCCATCATCTCTGTCTTGCTCCTCACAGCCACAGGATGGTTCCTCCGTCATCGCAATCTCATCCCAAGAGAACGATGGAGTGGCATGGAAGATCTCGCCTATTGGGTTCTCTTCCCCGCGATCATCCTGATCAATGTGGGCACCTCAGATTTCTCGGCAATGCCAGTCATGGAAATCACCATATCAGTACTGGGAACATTCTCACTTCTGGCCATTCTCTGCCTCGTCTTACAGCCCTTTCTAAAACAGAAGTTTGCAATCGAAGGTCCACGCTTCACGTCCATTTTTCAAGGTGTCGTGCGCTGGAATGGTTTTGTCGCCATGGCAATTGCAGCCAATAGTTTTGGAGAGGAAGGCGTGGCACTGGTGGCGGTCATCATGGCAATCATGATCCCAGCAGCAAACCTGCTCTGCGTGATTGTATTGTCGATCTATGCAGGAGGGTCCGTCCCCTCACCAAAGACGCTTGCAAAAGAGATGATCAAGAACCCCTTCATCATCAGCGTTGCAGCAGGTGGCCTCATCAACGCCTCCGGTGGCTATATCCCGGAAGTTATTGCAAACTATCTGACATTTTTGGGAAGTGCCGCCCTGCCAATCGCAGTTCTGTGCGTCGGCGCAGCTTTGGATTTGGGAGCGTTACGTCGCCCGGGCCCAGCGCTCACATCAGCTCTGCTTTTGCGCAACGTACTTGCACCGGGCATTGCCTTGAGTTTCGCGCTTGCACTTGGGCTTGACGAAATCTCGGCAACCATCGTCACGCTGGTGTTCTCTGTTCCAGCAGCAGGTGCAAGCTTTGTTCTGGCAAGAAAAATGGGCGGCGACGCCAAGTTGATGGCCGAAATTCTGACCCTTCAGACAGTCGCCGCCGCAATCACTATTCCGACGTGGTTAGTGGTCGTGGCTTACTTGATTGGGTAAAGCCACTCCAAAATGCCCTTGGCATCATAGCGTGCATCCAGCATGCCATAGCTTGAACGCCACTGGCCTGCCATACGGGTCTCAATAAACGCATTGGCAATCGCTGGAGGAGCAACTTCTTTCAGCGCCGCAGCCGCAGCTGTGATCGCCAGCTGTTCCGTCAGCAACCGGGCACCGCCCTCATCTTCCAGACACGTGCGCGCGGCAGCCTGCAACACTTCAACAGACACCTTGCCCGCAGGGCCAAGATCAGCTTCCAGCATGCCAAGCACATTCATGAAGCTGTCTGGAGTGCGGTGCATGGCACGCAGCAGGTCCAGCGCCATGATGTTGCCTGAGCCTTCCCAGATGCTGTTGACTGGGGCTTCGCGGTAGATACGAGCCATATCGTGGTCTTCCACGTACCCGTTGCCACCCAGACACTCCATCGCCTCAGCGGCAACGTTCTCTGCACTCTTACAGATCCAGTATTTCGCAGCAGGCGTGATGATCCTCAGGAAGTCAGCAGCCTGACTGTCTTCACCTTCCAAATCCATGCAATGCGACAGTTTCAACGCCAGTGCCTCACTTGCAGCCATATCCAGAGACATGTCCGCAAGAACCCGCTGCATCAGTGGCTTCTCAATAAGGCGAGCACCGAATGCACTGCGGTTGGAGGTATGATGTACCGCTCTGGAAATCGCCGCCCGCATCAGGGCAGAAGACCCAATACAACAGTCCACACGGGTAGGCGTCACCATTTTCAAAATGGTCTTGATGCCCTTACCCACTTCCCCCACAAGGAAGCCAACAGCATTGTTAAACTCAACCTCGGAAGAAGCGTTGGATTTGTTACCCAGCTTGTTTTTCAGGCGCTGGAAATCCAGCCCGTTCACTTCGCCAGATTCCAAAATACGCGGTACGAGGAAACAGGTCGGCCCCTCTTCCAACTTCGCCAACACAAGGAACGCATCACACATTGGCGCAGAGAAGAACCACTTATGTCCATTGATCACATAAGTATCGTCAGAAACTTTTTCAGCGCGAGTGATGATCTGACGTAAATCGGACCCACCCTGCTTCTCCGTCATACCCATACCAAGGCTTGCACCCATCTTCTGGCTGGCAGGGCGAAAACGCTGATCATACTTACGGCTCAGGATGCGCTCATTCCACACCTTGGCAAGCTCGGGCGCCTGAGTGAGGGCCATGGCAGAGGCATTGGTCATGGTCACTGGGCAAAGGTGTCCACCTTCCACCTGACTCATCAAAAAATACTTGCGCGCACGATTATAAAACGCACGCTCCCCCCCCGGTTCCATGGATTCAACGGACGCACTGTGCAGGCCAGCTTCAAACGAGCGGCGCATCAGCGCGTGATAGGACGGGTGAAATTCAACAACATCCAGACGGCGACCATACGGATCGTGTGTTTTCAGCACCGGTTCATTAACATTTGCCAATCTCCCCAGATCCAGTGCATCTGCGGCTCCACACTGCTCGCCAAACTTGATAAGCTCTTCTCGTGCAGAATCGTTGGTTCCCGTGCCACCCAGATCAGCAAGGAGAATTGGATCACTCTCGGCAAGGTTATACCCACAATATGGCGGGGCCTGATTAATTACCCCTGTCGTCATAGTGGCTTGTGAAACTTTATCCATTTTTCCTCCCGCGAGTTGCCCCAGCGATTTTGATAGGTTAGCGCGCACGTTGCAACTGCGATTTGCACAATAAAAACTATACATCTGTTGAGCTCTTTACGAACTCGGTGTTTCTGCCTATAGAAGGGTCTTCGATGAGCAAGAAAACCACACATCGATCCTCAGCGTTCCCGCATCGCCATCTCCTCGGTATCGAGGGATTGCAGCCTCCCCACATTAATTACCTTTTGGACCTTGCCGACGAAGCCGTCGAAGTCTCCAGACAGGTAGAAAAGCAGAAAGCTGTTCTGCGTGGGCGAACGCAAATCAACCTCTTCTTTGAGGCTTCCACCCGCACCCAATCTTCTTTTGAGCTTGCAGGCAAGCGCCTGGGCGCGGATGTTATGAACATGTCGGTCTCCACCTCTTCGGTGAAAAAGGGTGAAACTCTGATCGACACCGCAGCAACCCTGAACGCCATGCGCCCTGATTTGCTGGTTGTTCGCCACCACGCCGCTGGAGCAGTCCACCTGCTGGCCCGCAAAGTCGGCTGCGCGGTCGTCAACGCCGGCGACGGCCCTCACGAGCACCCAACACAGGCTCTGCTGGATGCCTTGACCATCCGCCGTCACAAAGGAACCCTCGGCGGCCTGACAGTAGCTATATGCGGCGACATCCGCCATTCCCGTGTCGCACGCTCCAACATCATCCTTCTCTCCAATATGGGAGCCCGCGTGCGTGTCATAGCTCCCTCTACACTACTGCCCTCTGGTATTCATAGTATGGGCGTCGAAGTATTCACAGACATGCGCGAAGGACTAAAGGGCTGCGACATCGTCATGATGTTGCGTTTGCAACGCGAGCGTATGAGCGGTGCGTTTGTACCATCTGTTCGTGAGTATTTCCGTTATCACGGTCTGGACTCCGAAAAACTCTCCTACGCCAAACCTGATGCTCTGGTCATGCACCCCGGCCCTATGAACCGTGGTGTCGAGATCTCAGCAGAAGTTGCAGATGGTCCGCAAAGTCTAATCCGCGAGCAAGTGGAGATGGGCGTTGCCATTCGCATGGCAGTGCTTGAAGCTCTTGCCCAAAACCTTCCTGACAACCACTAGAGGACACGCGCATGTACAAGAATGTAAACCCGCTGGTCCTGACAAACGCCCGCATCATCGACCCAGCAAACAATGTTGATGAAGCAGGTGCAGTGATTGTACAGGACGGCACCATTCTCGCCGCTGGTGCAGAGGCTCTCAATCAAGGTGCTCCAGATGGAGCAAAAACCGTTGACTGCCACGGTGCTGTCGTCGCACCCGGTCTCATAGACATGGGCGTCAGCGTAGGCGAACCCGGCGCAGAACACCGCGAAACGCTGGAGAGCGCCAGCCGCGCAGCAGCCGTTGGCGGTGTAACCACCATCCTCACCAGCCCCAACACGGACCCGGTGATTGATGATCCTGCACTGGTGGATTTCATGCTCCGCCGCGCCCGCGACACGGCCATTGTCAACGTCCATCCAATGGCCGCCCTTACCAAGGGCCTGGCTGGCAAGGACATGAGCGAGATCGGTTTGCTTAAGGAAGCAGGCGCCATCGCCTTTTCCAATGACAGACTGCCAATCACCAACTCCTCCGTTCTGGTCCGTCTGCTGACCTACGCTCGTGACTTCGACGCGCTGGTGGTTCATCAGGCTCAGGATAAGGATCTGGCAGGCTCCGGCGTCATGAACGCAGGTCTGCGCGCTTCATGGCTGGGTTTGGGCGGCATCCCACGCGAAGCCGAGTTCGTCGCAATCGAACGCGACATGCGCCTCGTTGCCATGGCAAAAGGCAAGTATCACGCACGCCTGATCTCCTGCCCACAAAGCGCTGAGGCCATCCAGAAAGCGAAGAACGACGGCCTCAATGTCACCGCAGGCATCTCCATCAATCATCTCACGCTCAACGAAAACGACATCGGCCCCTACCGAACCTTCCATAAGATGTCGCCACCGCTACGCACGGAAGATGATCGTCAGGCCATGGTGAAAGCACTGGCAGATGGCACAATCGACATCATTATGTCCGATCACAACCCACAAGATGTGGAAACTAAGCGTCACCCCTTTGCAGAAGCCGAATATGGTGCTTTAGGGCTTGAAACAATGCTTGGAGCTGGAATGCGCCTCGTTCTGAATGAGGACATCTCACTTTCCAAACTGCTTGCAACAATGACCTGCAATCCAGCGGACCGTCTTGGTCTTCCTGCTGGTCGCCTCTCAAAAGGCGCTCCAGCAGACCTGATCGTGTTCGACCCGCAAAAACCATGGATCGTAGAAAAAGATAAAATCCGCTCCCGCTCAAAGAATACCCCTTTTGAGGACGAAACTTTGACAGGCCGGGTTTTGACAACCATCGTTGCAGGCGGCATCCTAGATCACGACGCAATTTAACGTGTAGCTCTGAACCAGCCCACGAGGCTTTGGCACAATGCACGCGATACGATAAAGTTTTAAAGCAGTATGCTCATCCGCGAGGACAGGCATACTGCTTTAATATTCAACTACTGGAGAACACCCGTGCCTGATCCAATCAGCTGGTCCCTTGATTTACCCTACTATCTGGCTGCATTGGCCTTTGGCTACCTATTAGGCTCCATTCCGTTTGGCCTGCTCTTTACAAAAATGGCAGGTCACGGCGATATCCGAAACATCGGATCCGGCAACATTGGCACCACCAACGTCCTGCGCACTGGCAGCAAGAAACTCGCAGCCCTCACTCTGCTGTGTGATGCGCTCAAAGGCACTGCTGCAGTCGTACTTGTAGCTCTTTACATGGGCGGTGAAGCAGCATTGATTGCAGGTCTAGGCGCGTTCCTTGGTCACCTTTTCCCGGTCTGGCTCAAATTCAAAGGCGGCAAAGGCGTTGCTACTTACATCGGCATCCTGCTCGGCATCTTCTGGCCAGTAGGCGTCATCTTCATCGCCATCTGGATTGCAACGGCCTACATCACCAAGTTCTCATCCCTGTCAGCACTGGTAGCAAGTCTTGTCACTCCCTTTATTCTGCTGGCTTTCGATCAGTGGCAAATTGCGCAAATGATGGGATTACTCAGCATATTGCTATGGGCAAAACATCACGAGAACATTGCCCGCCTGCTGAAAGGCAAGGAAAGCAAGATCGGTTCCAAGGGATGATGTAAATGGAGACAGCCACCAAAAGCCGGGCACCACACCTAAGTGACACCCAACGGCTTGCGTGGCTTCGCCTTATCCGCTCTGAGAATGTCGGGCCAAGAACATTTCGGGAGCTTTTTAATCATTTTGGCTCAGCACAAGCGGCACTTGATGCCCTGCCAGAGTTATCCCGAAGAGGCGGTAAGAAAACTTATCGCCTTTTTTCTATGGACAAAGCCGAAGCCGAACTGGCTTCCCTCTATAAAATGGGCGCACGCCTCGTCGCCATGGGCGAGCCCGCCTATCCTCCCCTTCTCAGACACATTGATGCACCGCCGCCTCTGCTCGCAGTTCGAGCCAGAGAGCCGTTGCAACAAGAGCTCACCGGCACGCAAAAGACGCTTGCGATCATCGGCGCCCGCAATTGCTCGGTCGCCGGAGCAAAGTTTGCAACAAAACTGGCTGGAGACCTTTCAGCAGAAGGCTTCACCATCATCTCAGGTCTGGCACGGGGCATCGACAGCGCAGCACATCAGGCCGCTCTCACATCTGGCACCATCGCCGCCTTTGCCGGAGGCATCGACACCATCTACCCAAAAGAAAATATGGAGCTTTTTGCAAAGATGATCGCAGCCAACGGAGCAGCCATCAGCGAAATGCCCATGGGCTGGAACCCGAGAGCCCGGGATTTCCCCCGCCGCAACCGCCTGATCTCAGGAATGTCATTGGGTGTTATCTTAATTGAAGCCGCAGAAAAATCAGGATCTCTGCACACCGCCCGATACGCACTGGAGCAAAATCGAGAGATATTGGCAGTCCCGGGGTCTCCATTGGATCCTCGGTCAGTCGGCGCCAACAAACTTATCCAGCAAGGCGCTGCGCTCATTCAATCGACTGACGATATTTTGGAGATCATGGAACCCAAAATCTCTATGTCCCTGCCACTTCATCAGGGGATTGATGAACCTTCTATGAGCTGGCCAGCATTGGAGCAGGCAGATGCAGACGAGGCCTCAAACCCACTCAATGCCAAAGAACAGGACAGACAGGCAGTCATCGATGCATTGAGTGAGACACCCATAGATCAGGATGAACTCCTGCGATTTACCGGTGTCACTTTACAGACGCTTCAACTCATCCTGCTGGAGATCGAACTGGCCGGACGCTTGGAGCGCCACAAACCCAACAAGCTTTCTTTGATACATTCTGACAGGGCGTGACAATTTTGCGTCTTAGTCGGTTTCGTTGTTTTCGAGATCCAGGTCCTCAACCTCAACAGGGTCCGGTAATCCACCGACTTGAGCTTCCGCTTCTTTTTGAGCCAGAAGCAATAAGTACCCCAGCAGGTCGAGCCTCTGCGATCGCGCCATGTCACTCAATTCACGACACATTTTGGCGCAGTACTCTGCTACGTCACGTGTTTCGATTGTTCTGTCATTTTTCGGCAACGGGTAATTACGCAAGCTTTTTAACCTTCTTATGCAACCATGACACAAGCCTCAGATGGTAAAAAGCGCTTTGCAATCTGAGGGTTACAGCAAGTGAAGCCATTACCTTAGGTTGCGTAAATTAGCAAGCGCAACCAAAATATGACCCAAGGAAAATTAAGGGAGTGGCTTTTCCGCTCTTGACCAATTGATCTGAAAAGGCCATTTGACAGCCGCGAAGTCATCCGAGATTGTGTCGGTTCGACTCATAAAACGGTTTTTGATTTATCAATTCCAAGACGAGATTTACGCGAAAGCCAGGAAATCAATGAACGTAGTCATTGTGGAATCACCGGCGAAAGCCAAGACCATCAATAAATATCTGGGCAAGGACTATATAGTTCTGGCGTCCTACGGCCATGTGCGCGATCTGCCTCCAAAGGACGGCTCCGTGCTGCCGGACGACGACTTTGCCATGTCTTGGTCTGTCGATTCCAAATCTCAAAAGCGCCTGTCGGATATCGCCAACGCGGTGAAGGAGGCTGACCGCCTTATTCTCGCAACTGACCCCGACCGCGAAGGAGAGGCCATTTCTTGGCACGTCTTGGAAGTTTTGAAAAAGAAACGCGTCCTGAAGGATAAGAAGGTCGAGCGCGTGGTATTCAACGCGATCACCAAGAATTCCATTCTGGAAGCAATGAAAAATCCGCGCGAACTGGATGTGCCGCTTGTCGACGCCTATCTGGCTCGTCGTGCACTCGACTATCTCGTGGGTTTTACGCTCTCCCCGGTTCTATGGCGCAAATTGCCAGGTGCCCGCTCAGCAGGCCGCGTGCAATCCGTTGCGCTGCGCCTTGTGTGTCAGCGCGAGAACGAGATCGAGACATTCCTCTCTCAGGAATACTGGTCCATTCTGGCAAACCTGAACACACCGGAAAACGCGCCGGTTCAGGCACGCATCACCAATTTTGACGGCCAGAAGATTACGCGCCTCGACATTAAGAACGAGCAGGAAGCCACAGCGATCAAGCAGATGCTTGAAGGTGCGAGCTTCTCTGTCAGCAATGTTGAGAGCAAGCCACAACGACGTAATCCATATGCGCCCTTCACCACCTCTACCCTTCAGCAGGAAGCTTCCCGTAAGCTCGGCTTTGCAGCAGCACGCACCATGCAGGTTGCGCAAAAGCTTTATGAAGGCGCGAACATCGGCGGTGAAACCACTGGCTTGATCACCTATATGCGTACCGATGGTGTGCAGATCGCTCCAGAAGCAATTCAAAGCGCGCGCGCCGTCATCGGCTCCCGTTATGGGGATGAGTACGTTCCTGAAAAGCCACGGGTGTATACGTCCAAAGCCAAAAACGCTCAGGAAGCGCACGAAGCGATCCGCCCGACCGACTTGTCCCGTCACCCGCGGGACATGGCAAAGTTCCTCGACGAAGACGGCGCACGCCTTTATGAGCTGGTCTGGAAGCGTACCATTGCCTCGCAGATGGAATCTGCTGTTCTGGAGCGCACCACTGTTGACATTGAAGCTGCAAACGGCGCCAAGAAAGCTGCCCTGCGCGCATCTGGCTCTGTTGTCCGTTTCGATGGCTTCCTCACTCTTTATCAGGAAGGTAAAGATGATGAGGAAGACGAGGAAAGCAAACGCCTGCCGCCAATGACAAAGGGCGACAGCCTCGGTCGTAAAGGCATTGAAGCCAACCAGCACTTCACTGAACCTCCACCACGCTTCACCGAAGCAACACTGGTGAAGAAGATGGAAGAGCTGGGGATTGGTCGCCCGTCCACCTACGCCGCAACGCTGCAAACTCTGCGCGATCGCGAATACGTAGATCTGGACAAGAAACGCCTGATCCCACAGGACAAAGGTCGTCTGGTAATTGCATTCCTTGAAGACTTCTTCAATCGCTACGTGGAGTATGACTTCACAGCAAGCCTTGAAGACCAGCTCGACAAGATTTCAGCTGGCGATCTGGAATGGAAGGCCGTCTTGCGTGACTTCTGGAACCCGTTCCACGAAATTTGTGATGAGGTGATTAAGCGCTCCAACACAGAAGTGTTGGATGCCCTGAACGAAACCCTCAAAGCACACGTCTTCCCAGACAAGGAAGATGGCTCTGATCCACGCAAGTGCCCGAAATGTGAAACCGGTCGCTTGTCACTGAAAGTCTCCAAATTCGGCGCGTTTGTTGGTTGTTCCAACTACAACAAAAACAAGAAAGACGGCAAAGAACCAAACGAAAATCCGCCACATTGTGATTATACACGTCAGCTCACCTCAGGCGGCACATCTGATGCGGGTGCAGCAGCAGACGGACCTCAGGTTTTGGGCATTGATCCGGAAACCGGTTTGGAAGTCTCCTTGCGCACAGGCCGTTTCGGCCCATATGTACAGCTAGGTGAAGAAGCCAAACCAAAGCGCTCGTCCTTGCCACGTGGCTGGAGCACTGCCGATCTGGATCTGGAGAAAGCCCTTCAGTTGCTTTCCTTGCCACGCGAAGTCGGCACTCATCCAGAAGATGGCAAGACCATTTCCGCAGGTCTGGGCCGTTTTGGACCGTTCGTGCTACATGATGGCACCTATGCCAACCTGGACAGCCCGGACGAAGTCTTCTCCGTCGGCATCAACCGCGCCGTAACCCTTTTGGCAGAAAAGCGTGCCAAGGGCGGAGGCCGCGGAGCTGCCGCAAAACCTCTCAAAGAACTTGGTGACCACCCCGATGGCGGCGCCATCAACGTATACAGCGGTCGTTATGGCCCCTACGTGAAGTGGGAAAAGATCAACGCAACCCTTCCAAAGGACGTTGCACCAGAAGCTGTCACGCTGGAACAGGCAACAGAGCTTGTAAACGCCAAGGCAGCAACAAAAGGTAAGAAGAAAGCGCCTGCCAAAAAGGCAGCTGCAAAGAAAACAACGGCCAAGAAAGCAGCGCCCAAAGGGGCACTGAAAGAACTTGGCGATCATCCGGATGGTGGAGCGATGGAGCTGCGCGACAGCGGCCGCCTCGGCGTTCGGATCAAATGGGGCAAGGAGTTCACCTCCCTGCCAAAAGGAACAGACCCGGAGACGGTAACCCGCGAACAGGCAATCGAGCTGATCAACGCGAAGAAGGATTAAGATCCCCGTTACTCTCCGGACAACGAAACATAAGGGCTTCCGTTCATCGGGAGCCCCTTTTCGCGGCATAAAAGCCGCACTGGATGAGATACATTGAGCCGAAAAAAGGCCACTGAAAAAAGACACAAGGGACCGGCAGAAATGCCATCCCGCGAAGACATTCTGAAGTTTATTGCCGACAATCCCGGCAAAGCTGGTAAACGCGAAATCGCCCGCCATTTTGGTATCGTCGGCGCAGCGCGCATCCCCCTCAAACGAATGCTGAGAGATTTGACTGAAGCTGGTCATCTCGAAAAACGCCGGAAACGCATGTTGCGTCCAGGCGATCTTCCTCCTGTCTTTGTTGTAAAAATCACAAGCAGAACTGCTGACGGTGAGCTCCTCGGCATCCCGATGAACTGGGATGAAGAGCATGGAGAGCCACCGAACGTTCTCGTCTTGTCGCAAAAGAACAAAAACAAATTCAACCCCGTCCCAGGCATCGGCGACCGCGCCCTTGTGAAACTGCTGGACGATCAGGATGGATCCCCCGAAGCCAAACACGTCGTGCGCGTGATGAAGCGCCTGGAGAACCAGGACACCGACGTCCTTGGCATCCTGCGCATCAACAAGGCAACCAAAGCAGCAACTTTGGAACCAGTTGACCGCAAGCAGCGCGCTGTCGATCTGGATCCGCGTGAGCTGATGGAATCTGAAGACGGTGACCTCGTAAAGATCGAAGTCCACAAAGTCGGACGATACGGCACACCACGTGGCCGCATCGTCAAACGCTTTGGGTCCACCACTTCGGAAATGGCTGTCTCCGAAATCGCATTGCACACACAGGGTATTCGTAATGAGTTCCCAGGAGCTGTCATTGCTGTTTCGGAAAACATCAAGCCTGTTGGCCACAAGGGCCGTGAAGATTGGCGTGACATCCCGCTTCTCACCATCGACCCTGCGACAGCAAAAGATCACGATGACGCGGTCTATGCTCAGTTGGACAACAGCCCGGAGAACGAAGGCGGCTGCATCGTTTACGTCGCAATTGCAGACGTGGCAGCCTATGTCACACCGGGCTCTCCGATGGATAAGGAAGCACTGCTACGCGGCAACTCGGTCTATTTCCCTGACCGCGTAATCCCGATGCTGCCTGAGCGCATCTCTAACAATCTGTGCTCCTTGCGCGAGAACGAAGACCGCCCATCCATCGCAACACGGATGGTCTTTGACAAGAACGGCAAGAAAACATCCCACTCGTTCCATCGCGTCATCATGCGCAGCGCGGCTAAGCTCTCCTATCAACAGGCCCAAAAAGCCATTGAAGGCGTGACAGACGACAAAACCGGCCCACTGCTGGAACCGGTTCTTGAGCCATTGTGGGCTGCCTATGAGATCCTGAAGCGTGGCCGAGACAAACGGCAGCCACTGGAACTCGACATCCCGGAACGTCGTATTCTGCTCAAAGAAGACGGCACCGTTGACCAGATCGTCGTTCCTGACCGATTGGATGCGCACAAACTCATCGAAGAGTGCATGATCCAGGCGAACGTCGCAGCCGCAGAAGAGCTTGAGAAACGCAACTCTGCCCTGCTCTATCGTGTGCACGATGCGTCGACACCGGAAAAGCTGGAGAACCTGAGAGATTTTCTCTCCACGCTGGACGTCAAACTGCCTCACATTGGCGGCCTGCGTCCTTCTGTGTTCAACAACATTCTCGACAAGTTCAAAGACACCGCAAGCGCAACCATGGTGTCAGAGGTCGTGCTGCGTTCGCAGGCACAAGCGGAGTACAATGCCGAGAACATCGGACACTTCGGCTTGAACCTCCGACGTTATGCACACTTCACATCCCCTATTCGCCGCTATGCAGATTTGATAGTGCACCGCGCCCTCATTCGTGCACTCGGCCTCGGGGACGATGGCCTGCCATACGGCATCGAAGAGAAGCTACCTGCCATTGCAGCAGAGATTTCTGCGGCAGAACGACGGGCAATGCTGGCTGAACGCGAAACCATTGACCGACTGATTGCCCTGTACCTTTGCGAGAGAATTGGGGCTGAATTCTCTGGGCGAATTGCCGGAGTGACCAAATCTGGCCTGTTCGTCAAACTGCTACAAAATGGCGCAGACGGCTTCATTCCTGCATCTACCATTGGTATGGATTACTACGAATATGTAGAATCGGCTCATGCCCTTCTGGGCAGAGCAACTGGTGAAACCTACCAACTTGGTGACGCAGTGCAGGTCAAACTGGTGGAAGCCGCCCCATTTGCGGGCTCTTTACGGTTTGAAATGCTCACAAAAGGCAAATCCAAGGGCGAAGCAGCGGGACGGGTTGCTAAGCACAAGGGTTGGCAAGCAAGAAACAACAGCAAGCCAAAAGGTTTACGCCGGTCAAAAAACGGAAATAAGCGGAAGCGCACATAAAAAAACCGTGCGCTCCCCTGCATTTACGGGACGGAAAAGGCAGGTATAAATGAATACCCATCAAGATCGGAATACCGGAGAAGCAGTGCTGCGTGGCATGCGCTGCAAATGCCCTTCCTGTGGCATTGGCTCTGTCTTCGACGGTTACTTGAGCGTGAAACAGTCCTGCGACAACTGTGGTGAAGAACTTCACCACCACCGCGCAGATGACGCTCCGCCCTACTTCACAATCTTTATCGTTGGTCACGTCGTCGTTGCGCTGGCCATGTGGGTAGAGATGGCCTACGTACCGCCTATGTGGCTCCACATGGCCGTCTGGCTGCCTTTAACCATCATCATGTCTCTGTCTCTACTGCGCCCAATCAAGGGCGCCTTGGTTGGTTTGCAATGGGCACTACGTATGGATGGCTTTGCAACTGCCGGCAAAGCACCTAGTTTTGGCCCAACACGCGCCAATCAGAGGTAAGGAATGTCCACGGAAGACCTGACGAAAGAAGTCAAAGTTGAGCGAGCGGAAGAAAACAACAACCCGGCCGCTCAGCCTTTGAGGCCAAAAGACGCCTCCACACTGCTTATTCTGGATCGCAAGGACGATGGCTCCCTGCATCTGCTGATGGGCAAGCGTCATATGGCGCACAAATTCATGCCTGGCAAATTCGTGTTCCCGGGTGGCCGTGTCGATTCTGAAGACAGCCGCGTCAGATATGTACGCGACTATCATCCAGATGTTCTCGCCAAGCTCAACTACGACAAAAAGCAGATCAAGACTGAAAGCCGCCTGCGTGCACTGGCAATTGCTGCCATTCGCGAAACCTACGAGGAGGCAGGCCTGTTTGTTGGCCGCAAAACCGAAGGCCCAAGCGAACCAGCAGGTCCGGGCTTTGAAGCTTTTGACGAACTGGGCATCCTGCCGGATCTTGAGCCACTTCGCTACGTTGCCCGTGCAATCACCCCTCCAGGCAGGACCCGTCGCTTTGATGCGCGTTTCTTCGCTGTATGGGCGGACCAGATTGCGCACAAGCTGGAAACCGGCATTGGACCAACAGAAGAGCTGGAAGAGCTCCAGTGGCTGCCAATTGAGCAGTGCAAAGAGCTGGACTTGCCGCGCATCACTCTGGCTGTCCTGACAGATCTTGAAAATCGCCTTGCCAAAGACCCGGATCTTTCTCCAGATGGCCCCGTGCCATACTACTACTGGAAGAATGACGGCTTCGCGCGCGAAGAAATTTAATTCTGATTACCCAAGGCGCAACAAACATATGTCGCCACGATACTATGTGTTGCGCCTTGCACTTTTCCTGATAGAAGCATTTAGAGCGTATCCCCGGAAAGCAGATCTGTTTTTCGGACAAGAACACGCATGAAACACGGCTTTAGAACATGACGCGTGAATGTATATGAGCGCAACATGGACGAAAGCACCTGCTCGTAACGAGCTTGAAACGCAGTTGTGTAAATGCTTCAGACATCGGGCACTTTAGCCAATTCCCTCTCACCGAAACAGGTTCGCGGCATCATTGCAGCCATCGCGGCTATCACAGCTGTTGGCCTTTCCCTGTCCGCAAGCCTGCCTCTGCTTGCACTCACGCTTGAGTATCGCGGTGTCAGCGACACATGGATCGGCATCAACACCGCATTCTCCGGCGTTGCCTCTATTGCTGCCACTCCGGTAGGCCCTTACCTTGCACGCAAACTGGGCACACCTCAGGCGCTCCTGATCAGCCTGTTGGTCGCTGGTTTCTCCCTGCCCTTCTTTTTTGTGTTTGAAAACTTCTGGGCATGGTTCCCACTCCGTCTGTTGTTCCACGGAGCAACAACCTCTGCCTTCATCCTCTCCGAGTTCTGGATCAACGCACTGGCACCTTCAAAGCACAGAGGCTTCCTCATGGGCGTTTACGCCACTGTGCTGGCCCTTGGCTTTGCCTCAGGGCCTCTGGTACTTGCATTTGCGGGCACAACAGGCGCACTCCCATTCTTGCTGGCAAGCGCAGGCATCATTATTGCAGCCTTACCTGTGTTGATCGGCTTCAACGCTGCACCGAGAATCGAAAGTGAAGCGACCTCAAAGCTCTATGCATTTTTGTGGATAGCTCCAGCTGCCACATTCGCCGGATTTGTCTTCGGAGCTGTGGAACAATCAGGCATATCATTGCTTCCTTTGTTCGGCCTCAAGATTGGCCTGACAGCGCAAACTGCGACCCTGCTTGTCTCTGCAATGGCTGCCGGCAACATGGTACTCCAGATCCCGCTGGGAATGCTCTCTGATCGCATGAACCGCCGTCATCTGTTGGTCTATTGCGGAGCCTTTGGTGTGATCGGCGCACTGCTTATGATCCCGCTCTCCGGCAGTTTTTATGGCATTTGCGCTCTTCTCTTTGTCTGGGGCGGCGTCGTGGCCGGGCTCTACACAGTTGGCCTCACACACCTTGGTGCACGCTTTGACGGGGCTAATCTGGCTTCCGCCAATGCGGCCTTCGTTCTCATGTATTCCATTGGCCAGTTGGTGGGTCCTGCCAGCACCGGACTTGCTCTTTCTGCGTGGGGTGCGGACGGACTACCACTGGTATTTGCAGGATTCTTGGGCGCATATGTAATTATATGCCTGATAAGGGGGACAAGACTCGGCTCAGCGCCCTAATGCATCTTGACTTTAGCCCTGTGATTAGTAATGTGCGCGCTGAATTCCCAAAGTTTCCCCGGAAGCGCACCCTACCCGAAGCGAAGGTGTGAGGGTGCCACCGGGACAAACAAAACAACCGGCCACTTCTTAAAAAGGCCGAAAACAGACAGGATCCTTAGCGATGGCCAAGGCGACCACCATTAAGATCAAGCTGCAGTCCACTGCGGACACCGGCTACTTCTACGTGACCAAAAAGAACTCCCGCACCATGACCGAAAAAATGGTGAAGCGTAAATACGACCCAGTCGTAAAGAAGCACGTTGAGTTCAAGGAAACCAAGATCAAGTAAGTCTTGGATTCATCTGAATTTTCAAAAAAGGCGTTTGCAGTCTGCAAGCGCCTTTTTTGTATGCGCTCTCAAGCGCGCGTTCTCACGACAGCCCCTCCAGCACTCAAGCGCAAACAAGAATCGCGAACTGAGCACTCCTCAACCAACTCGCCTGCACGCTCGAACCACTCAATTGTCAGGGGTGGACAACATTTCCTCACACAAGAGGAATTGGACTGAGTATAGTCCGGTCAATACGGTCAATTCCGCTTCAAATTCAACGAGAATTGGCCACCACGATCACTTTGACACATAAGAAAATCGCCCTGACTGAATGACCGATCACACCAGCTTCACGCCTCCTGCAAGCCTTCCACGCACCAACTCTGGCATAGACGCGCAGAATCCAGTGCAAACAGCACCAGATGCACAGGCCCATGCCTGTAAGCGTCAATCCTCTACTATTGGAAAGAAGTGGTGGCCGGCGAGAACCGGATGACACGAGGAGGCCACTCAGAACCCGCTTACTCGCCGGCCAACCCCACGGACCCAGGAGATGCGGCGGACCTGAGCGCTCCGTAGGGAAACTATGAAGCAGTATTGCCGGGACTTATTCAATCAACCAAAGGCCAATACTGCAATTTTACAGTCAATAATTTCATGAAGTTGATGATTTCGTATATCACCATCGCAACATTTACGACTTTAGTAAAGCTTTAAGGTAATTGCGCTCCTGAAAATGGAGGGGATTCTTCACCTATACACAACAAAAGGAAAGAAACCGCCGATTATCAAGAGGCATACGCACAGAAACCCAACAGTCCCCGCAAGACTCACTCGGTGATTTCATCTAGTTTCAAAGACCTACGACTTTTGATGAGAGTCTTTCACTCAATAAAAACTGGCAAGATCAAACAGGTTACTAAAGCTTTGCTTTCTGAGGATCAGCAAACCCACAACTTCTAGCTGAGTACAATTTACCAATTAACCACAATCACAACTAATCACGGTTGTATTATGTGTCCTTCAGGAACCCTGAGACTGTCTCCAGGAAGTTACCAACAGAGATTGGCTTGGAAATATAGGCCTCACATCCGCCCTGGCGAATGCGCTCCTCGTCCCCCTTCATGGCAAAAGCAGTCACCGCAATCACAGGAATGATCTTTAAGTCATCATCCTCTTTGATCCATTTGGTCACTTCAAGCCCTGAAACTTCAGGCAGCTGGATATCCATCAGGATCAGATCCGGCTTATGTGCACGAGCGAGCTCAAGCGCTTCCATGCCATTGCGAGACTGCAAGGTCGCGTATCCATGAGCTTCAAGCAGATCGTTAAACAGCTTCATGTTGAGTTCGTTGTCTTCAACAATCAGCACGGTCTTTTGCATCAGTTCAGTCCTGCACAGAATGCCGCCCCAAAAATGGTTTAGCCATAAATAAAGGTGTGATGCAGCCGCGTTGCGACTGGCATTGGGACAAGTCCCACACTAAATTTCCTGCTACATAGTTAATTCGGATTCGTTTCAGAAAGGCAAACACCAATGAATTTAGGCAAAACCGGCAGTTTGACCGAAGATACTGCACAGGAAATTGCAATTGGTGCCCTTACATTTCTTGGCAGCGAGCCCGAACAGCTCGGTCGCTTCCTGTCTTTAGCCGGGATTGGGCCTCAAGAGATTCGCGACGCGGCAGCCGAGCCGGGCTTCCTGGCAGGCGTCCTTGAATTCCTGATGCAGGACGAGCAACTACTGCTCGCCTACACAGAAAGTGCCGGTGTTCGCCCGACCATGATTGCCGCAGCTCATCTTAAACTTGCTGGAGGCTTAGATTTCCTTGCCCAACATTGAGACCGCAAACGCCAACGCATTGCAGCAAATCAAAGAGATCGAAAAACGCGCCCATCCGCTCCTCATCTGCGACGTGGACGAAGTTCTGTTGCAATTCATCCCGCACCTTGAGCGTTTCATGAAAGATCATGGCGTCGCCTTCAAGGAAACCGCCTACCGCCTCAAGGCAAACATGGTCTACACGCAGACTGGCGAGAACCTGACAGACGATGCCTGCATGGCAGTCATTCATGATTTCTTCGAAAGCGAAGTCGGCAAGCAGGAAGCTGTTCCACATGCAGCTGAACAGCTTGAGCGCCTGTCAAAGCTCTGCGACATCGTCATCCTGACCAACTTGCCCGGTAGCCACAACAAATCCGCCCGTGAGAATCTGCTCGCACGTCTTGGCATGGACTATCCGCTCGTCACCAACGAAGGCCCGAAAGGTGGAGCCGTTGCGGCTCTGTGCGCTAAACGGGGCCATCACCCGGTTATTTTCATTGACGACAGCCCAACCAACATTATCTCCGTCGGCAAAAGCACACCTCACGTACAGCTCGTACATTTCATTGCTGACTCACGCTTCTTCGCAACCGCCGGAGATCTGCCAAACGTTGCCCTGAAGAGCAATTGCTGGAAAGAAACAGGCGATTTTATTGAAAATCTGCTGGTCGCTGCGGTAAGGTAAGCTCACAGCTGTAAGTGAACCTTTCACAAAACCAGAGAATCCAAGCGTGGAACAACTTTCAAGCACGACCCTTCAGTATTTTCTGGAGCGTTTTGGACATTTAAACGGGGCGATATTGCAAAGCGCCCTGTTCACCTCCGGTGTATCCGGTGGCCCCGGCTCCATGCTTCTGGAGTTTGCCGCACATGACTGCCAGCGCCCGGCAACATCGCCACAAGGGGCCATTAGCACGCTGAAGATCAGGGTCGAAGAGAGTCTTGAGTTCAAACTCCACGAACCGGGCGGCGGCGCTTACACCACGATCAAACACCCTATTGTCGGCATGTTTTTACAAGACAAGTTTTTCCTGAACTTTGATCCCGTCAACTCAAAAGACTGGACGATTGAGGAATGGGACAAAGACCAGATGCGCAATTCCGTGTTTTATGTGGGCGGCGCACGAATTTCCTGGGAGATTGAGGACTAGGTCATGCTACAGACCCTGCACCTGAACTCCAAAAATAATCTAAGGTCTGGCTTCCATGGCACCTGAGGCCACCACTCCCCTCAAAGCACTCTGCAGGGACTGTACACACAGGTTTCGGGCAGACCTGACGCGATGCCCCAAATGCGGCAGCCCGCGCATCCTTGCCCACGCAGAACTGGATACACTCGAAATCGCTCACATCGACTGCGATGCATTTTATGCCTCCGTCGAGAAGCGTGAGAACCCAGAGCTGGCAGATCGTCCTGTCATTGTCGGCGGTGGCCAGCGCGGCGTTGTCTCCGCAGCGTGTTACATCGCCCGCATTTACGGAGTGCGCTCGGCTATGCCCATGTTCAAGGCACTCGATGCCTGCCCGGACGCAGTCGTGATCAAACCGCGTATGGAACTGTACTCTCAGGTTGGCCGCCAAATTCGCGAAGAGATGGAAAAACTCACCCCGCTTGTCGAACCCCTATCCATTGACGAAGCCTTCCTAGACCTTTCCGGCACACAGAAACTTCATGGCGCGACACCAGCAGAACTACTCGTCCAGTTCGTGAACAAGATCCAGACAGAACTCAGGCTCTCAGTCTCCGTCGGCCTCGCGCCCAACAAATTTCTCGCCAAAATCGCCTCTGACCTGGACAAACCCCGCGGCTTCTCGGTCATTGGGGATGCAGAGAAGAAAGAATTCCTCGCCAAACAGCCAACCAGCGTCATCTGGGGCGTTGGCAAGGTGTTTCAGGGCAAGCTGGAACGGGACGGCATCAAAACCATCGGCCAGCTGCAGCTCAAGGACCCGACAGACCTTGCGCGCAAGTACGGCGCCATGGGCTTGCGCCTTGCAAAACTGTGTCAGGGGGAAGATGACCGGCACGTCTCCTCAAACAGAGGCGCAAAAAGCATCAGCGGCGAAACCACATTCAACACGGATGTCTCTGACGTCACTCAGCTTTCAAAAAGCCTTTGGGCGCTGACTGAAAAGGTCTCCTACCGCACCAAGAAGGCAGAAAAATCCGGCAGGTCCGTCACGCTGAAGCTCAAAACAGCCGACTTCAAAACCATCACCCGTTCGCGCATGCTGCATGATCCCACCCAACTGGCCGACAAGATTTTCCGCACAGCAGACGATCTGCTGCACAATGTGGCCGACGGCAAAATGCGATTTCGCCTCATTGGTGTAGGGATTGGAGATTTAGGCCCGGCAGATCAGGCCGATCCGGAAGACTTACTGGACGAACAAGCAGAAAAACGCGCCAAAGCAGAACGGGCAATGGATGCCTTGCGCGGAAAATTCAAAGACAGCTCAGTCGTCTCTCTTGGCCGCTCCATAAAATCACCGAGCAAACGCTAAGCTACCGCAGCTGCTCTTTCTTGATCGCCCCTGCAAACGGTGCGCTCACTTCTTCCTCCAGCGCCACGGAGCTTCCACATGTGCTGACATGCACTATAGGCTTCAGGTCCAGCTCAACCAAAGCACCTTCCAGCTCAAACACCCCGTAATTCAGGTTCATGCTTCTGGTAACTCCGTTTTCATGAAGCACTGTCCGTAACTGGTAGTCCGGTGTCCGCTCACCGCGCGCACCATCGCTTAAATTGAAATAAGCGATAGAAACCGGCCAGGCATCTGCATGTCCCAGAGCATTCGGCAGGGAAAGCTGATCGGAACGCTGCGCCAAAGGATCAGCCAGCTTGCGGCCAACAACAGTGGTGGCCTCAAACAACTGCTCACCAGTAACACTGCCATCATACAGCTTGGAAACCATAAAGTGCTGCCCACCAGCTGCACCATCAATCACGCTGTGCAGATGCTGCAGCGGAAACATGATGGAACCATCAAAGCTCAGCGTCTTCTCATCTGGTCCGCTCAAATCCACGTCCACTTTGGAGCTTTGATGCTCCGCTGTACCTTGTGCTTGCTCGGCTAAAAAATCATCAATGAAGGTTTTATAGGCAAACGAAAGCTGAGAATTGTCCGGAGCTTCAAAGTAGGTGCTGCGCAGATCAGTGATTGTCTCCTGCCCCTCGTCATCAACACTCATCACCACAAACCGCAGGTCCACAGTAAATCCATCACAGGCAGAACCGGAAAGCTCATAGACCATGCGCCCGTTCACATCAGAAATGTCCGCACCATTTTGGGCGCTCGACAATCGCATGTCATAAACGGCTTTGTGAGGCTGAAGATCGGCAGCACTGCCTAACGAGGGAAACAGCAGAAAACTCATAGAGAGGGAAGAACCTGCAATCCCGCGAAGACCATGTCTCAAGCGTAGTTTCAGCATAAAACCTCCGATCATGTCGGAACAAAAGACACGTGGGCATGCCTCTCTTCCAGCCTCAAAGAGTGCATAAACGCCACCGCCAACGCAAACATTCCACCAAGGAAATCGGTGCTAGGGTAAATCTTTCAAATTAGATACACGTTTCCCACGTAGACAACGCCCCCTGCACTCTTGCAACCATAGTGATTCTAATGTGAGTCTGCGCCTCACCTTGCAGACCACGGCTTCGTGAAGAGATAAACTCTTGAGTTTTCGTGGATTTGCATCACTTATTGCAAAAGAACATTCCGACCGGAGGGAAAACGAATGTCTGATACAATCCAGCAAAACCTCGCAAAGCTTGGTGTCACACTGCCGGAAGCTGCTGCTCCTGCTGCCAATTACGTGCCTTTCGTAAAAACCGGAAACCAGCTTTTCATCTCCGGCCAGCTGCCAATGCAGGACGGCAAGATCGCAAAAACCGGCAAGGTTGGCGCTGACCTGAGCATCGAAGATGGTGTGGAAGCAGCACGTCTTTGCGCAATCAATCTGCTGGCACAGGCAAAAGCTGCCACCGGTGACCTCTCCAAAATCGTACGCCTCGTCAAGATCGTTGGCTTCGTCAACTCCAATGGCGACTTCGGCGACCAGCCAAAAGTCATCAATGGCGCATCTGACTTCATGGTTGCCGCAATGGGTGATGCTGGCCGTCACGCACGCTCTGCTGTCAGCGCTGGCTCACTCCCGTTCAACGCAGCAGTTGAGATCGAAGCAATTTTCGAAGTTGCTGATTAATTGTGTTCTGATCACACAAAACACTTCCCATTTATTGAAGAAACAAGTTCGAATATTCCATGCAAGATCTCTCCTGGCTCACCGCCCGCCCGATCGCTCACCGCGGCTTCCATAATAAAGAAGCAGGCATTCTTGAAAACACCCCGTCTGCTATCAAAGCTGCCGTTGAAAACAACTTCGCCATTGAAGTCGACCTTCAGGAAACCAAAGACGGTCAGGTCATCGTATTTCACGACCCGAACCTTGAGCGCCTGACACACGGCGAAGGTAAGGTCATCGACTTCGATTTGGCTGACCTGCGCAAGCTCTCCATGCGCGGCTCCACTGATCCAATGTGGACCCTGCAAGAACTGCTCGACCTGGTCGATGGCAAGGTGCCGCTGGTTATTGAAATCAAAACCCTGAACCTTGCAGAAGGTCAGGATGAGTTCATTAAAACCATCGCCAAAATCCTCAGCGATTATAAAGGTCCGGCAGCAATAAAATCCTTTGACCCGAAGATGCTTCGGACCATGAAGGACGTCGCACCGCAAATTCCGCGCGGCTGCATCTCCATGACCACGCTGAGCGAGAACGATCACCTGCACCTGACAGAACACGAGATCGAGAAAATCTCCTGGATGGTGCACATGGCAAGAACAGACCCACACTTCGTCTCATTCTTCGTGAAAGATCTGCCAGCAGATGGTCCGAGTTTCCTGCGTGAGTTCTACGGCCTGCCAACCATGACATGGACTGTCAGAACGAAAGAAGATCGTCTCAACGCGGCCAAACACGCTGACCAGATTGTCTTCGAGGGCTTCAATCCAGACGAAGATCCACTTTAGGACCAATTGATTTGCCAGTACCACCATCACCC
Organism: Pseudovibrio sp. Ad5; assembly: GCF_001623095.1. NCBI lineage: Bacteria > Pseudomonadati > Pseudomonadota > Alphaproteobacteria > Hyphomicrobiales > Stappiaceae > Pseudovibrio > Pseudovibrio sp. Ad5. The sequence goes on from NZ_LMCH01000013.1 coordinate 55,310, forward strand.
GTTCTGAAAGTTCTCTCATCATTAGATGAGATACCCAGCACCGACTGGGACGCACTGGCAAATCCCGGCACACCGCCGATCCTTTACGATCAACAGGATTGGATCGATTCACCTGAAACGATCCAATCCGCACCAAACTCGCAAACTGAATCAACTTCTCAAGTTTGCGAGTTTAACCCAATGCTTTCACACGCTTTTTTACAAGCATTGGAAGAAAGCGGATGTGTCGGATGGGACGCAGGCTGGATCCCGCAACACATCTGGTGGGAAGAAAATGGCAAGCCCATCGCAGCCATCCCAACCTATGCAAAAAGCCACAGTCAGGGCGAATACGTTTTCGACTATCCATGGGCTGAAGCATTTCAGCGTGCAGGCGGAAACTATTATCCCAAACTGCAATGCTCCATTCCCTTCACGCCAGTACCGGGACGCCGCCTGCTGATCTCACCGCAGGCCAACCGGCCAGAAACGATCAAGATCCTCACCACAGGCCTGAAAGAGCTGGCAACACGCATCGAAGGCTCATCAGCTCATCTCACCTTCCTTACTGAGCAGGAATGGAAGGAACTGGGCGACGAAGGCTTCCTGTTACGAACAGACCAGCAGTTCCATTGGGAGAATAACGGCTACAGCGACTTCACCGAGTTTCTGGAGGTCTTATCCTCCCGCAAACGCAAAAGCATCCGTAAGGAGCGTAAGACCGCACTGGACCACGATATTGAGGTGGAATGGATCACTGGCCCGGATTTACAAGAAAGCCACTGGGACGCGTTCTATGAGTTTTATGTAGACACTGGCAATCGCAAATGGGGTTCGCCTTACCTCAACCGGGAATTCTTCTCACTCCTCAGCGAAAGACTGGCTGACCACACCTTGCTCATCATGGCAAAGCGCAATGGCCGCTACATTGCAGGCGCGCTCAACATGATCGGTGGCAACACCCTGTATGGCCGCAACTGGGGCTGCATTGAGAACCACCCCTGCCTGCATTTCGAGATTTGCTATTATCAAGCCATTGAGTTTGCTTTGTCGCGTGGTCTGCAACGTGTTGAGGCTGGCGCGCAGGGAAGCCACAAACTCGCCCGTGGCTACATGCCCAACCTCACCTACTCCGCTCACTGGATTGCACACCCTTCGTTAAGGAATGCAGTCGCACACTATTTGGATCAGGAGCGTCAAGCCGTTCTGCATGAACAGAAAATCCTGTCGGAACACGGACCGTTTCGCCAGCAGGGCTCCTAGAACCTACATTAAGACACCCCCACAAGATTCTGAAGAGACTCACGAATCTCGCCAAACTTGAATCAGTTTCTTAAGTCCACTCAGGTTCTCAACACCTACCAGATCACAACACATATTTCTTATTGGGATTTCCGCAGTGAATCGCGATATGAATGGGGCCAAACATTATTGAGACCATTGAGGACCCCACAATGACCAGCTCCGCATATGATGAACAAAACATCTTCGCCAAAATTTTACGCGGCGAACTGCCTTCCGAGAAGGTCTTTGAGGACGAAAATACGATTGTAATCATGGACATCATGCCACGCGCAGATGGTCATGTGCTGGTTCTGCCTAAAAACGGCTCCCGAAACATCCTCGACATTGAAGAAGCTGACCTTGCCGCTGTCGCAAAGACGGCGCAGAAGATGGCTCGTATCCTCAAGCAGGCATTTGCAGCGGACGGTATCACCATCCACCAGTTCAACGAAGGCGCAGGCGGACAGATGGTGTTCCATACCCATTTTCACGTCATTCCGCGCACTGAAGGTGTTTCCCTGCGCCCGCACACAGGCGAGATGGAAGACGGCGACAAGCTCAAAGCAAACGCAGAGAAAATCCGCACAGCTGTTGCAGCTCACTCCTGATCATTTCAAATGAAACAACCTCGCGCACTCACACCAGATTGCGCGAGGAAAATTCGATTCACTTGAAACGACCACCACACCGGCCTGCAATTTTGATTCTGAAATCAACGCACTAGCCCGCACACTTGAATCAGATCCTCAAGGGTTCAAAATTTCGATTCATCTAAAATGATCAAACCAGCTCGATAGACACTTTCTCATTCAATGCCTTTTGCATGATTTTATCGAAGCGTGAATCCATGCAAACACTCAGGTCTGTCGTCACAAACTTCCCGCTCCAGTACAGCGAGAAAATCGTAGCGGCCGTCGGCGCCGACTGTGCTTTTTCCAGCGTATCAAGATGAACGATCTTGAGCGGCAACCCACGCTTTTGAGCAGTCTCTTTCAGGTTCTGCATCACATGATGATCCGTGAACGGACAGCGATTAGAGTAGTACGCAACCAGCCCCTCCCCCTTTGGCCCAATTCCTTTTTGAACCACTTCAGAGAAGGTCGCGGAACCAGCCTGTCCATCAACGCCAAGCCGCAACAGCTCAATACCATCTTGAGACGTGTCGCAGACCTCAAAGCCTTGCCGCTTGAACCATTTGCCATCTGAGAGAAAAGGCATCTTCTTGGCGCCAGCAATCGTCACCAGCCCCGTTGCACCAGCCTGACGCGCCGCTTCCACAACCTTGGCCAACAACGCCTTGCCATGGCCCTGCCCTTTGTATTTGCCGGAAACCCAGAAGCAGTTGATGAGCAAATGCCCGGGAGCAACCACAGGCGCCCAGCCAGCTTCCGCCGGACCAAACTCAATGAACACCTTTGCGCGCTCATCCAACCGTATGAACTGATAGTCCGAGGAGAATTGCTGGCTCAGCCAGTCCTTCTTCAACTGGTAGCCCTGCGCACATTTTTTGTCCGAGATTGCACAGCAGATATGCTCGTCACAGAGTGTCTGCTCATTCAAGGCAATATAAGTCATCGTCAGCTCCCGAGTCGCTAACTTACGTTAGAACGGGAAACAACGATCAGCAATGCGTGCGATCAAGCTTAGCAAGATCCGCTAAATCAAAAAGGCCCAGCCACCAATCAGCACAAACTCAGCTGTGATAATCCCGGCCATCAGCCGGTCGTTGAGGAGCTTGTATCCAACAACACCGCCAGCCACCGCAGCAAGACGCAGCCACACCGGCACATCGCCCAGCACACCTTCCGGAAACAAAACCAACCGCGCGATGATGCCAGCAATCAACGCCGTCGCAACGGCCCGCACCCACGCAAACAGCAAACTATCCTCGCGCAGTTTGCCGGAGGCGAACACACCTATCCAGCGCCAGCACTCTGTTGCCAGAAAGCCAGCAACGAGGATCATCACATAAGGCCACCACCAGCTGCCATAAACTTCACTCACAGCTCAGCCCTCCGCGTTGCAAACAACCAGCCCGCAAAGGCAATTGTGCCGCCCACAAACCCGGTCAGCAGCAAATCAGCTCCCGGAAAGAAGTGATAGAAGACAGGCCCGAGAACGAGCCCAAGAATGAGCGCGGCCCTATCACCACTCGTGCGAGAAGCCTGATACATGGAAAACATGAAGTAGATCGGCGTCAGCAAAACCAGACCAGCTGCAATCGGCCCCTCTACCGCTGGAAGCACTATGTAAGACAATGCCGTCGAACACAGCACCACAAAATGCACTGTGGACCCGAACCCGGCAAAGAATGGAAGGCGCGCCGCCCTTGGCATGCTTGGCAAGTTGCGCATGGCAAACACCCACGCTGTCACGGCCACGAAGTGAGACACAATCAGCATATGCCACGTCTTGGTGCGCTTCTCATCCCGCAGAACGGGCATCAGCGCCACCGTCATCGGCATCAAACGCACAGCAGAAAGAGCAACCGCAATCGCAGCGGGGATCAACCCCGCTCCAGCACTCATAGCGCCCGTCAAAACAACAATGCTCGGCAACGCCCACATAAATAGGCTCATCAAGAGCACTTCAGTGAGCGTGAGCCCAACTTCGCGGGCCAGCGAAGTAAACCCCACAAAGGCCATCATCAAAATAAGTGTCGGGAGGCAAAACGCGCCTTTAGCTCCTTGGCGGAACCAATAGGCACCTCCCTCAAATTCCGAAGGATCCTCTCCTTCGTCAATATCCATGTCTGAACTGGTCATTTAAGAACTCGGAGGCTCACGAGAAAGAAGAGCCTTTGGGGAAGAAGAAACGCAATCTATTGAAGCTGCATAAAGAAGCCTACACAAGACTACGTAGCTCCACCATACAAAAAAGCCGGAGCAGATGCTCCGGCTTTTTCTCAACTATCAGTGCTTTAATCCGCAATCGGAATACCGGGAACATCACCACGCTTGGTGGCATCAGCGCCCCGACCCGTTTTCGGAACAACGGACTTGCCCTTGCCTTTGGCAACCGGCTTTTTCTTGGCAGCCTTCGCCTTAGGTGTCGGACGTTCCTCAACGCTTTCAAGAAGCAGACCTTCAAGATCCTCAGAAACGGAGACCTTAACAGTACCACCCTTCTGAAGCTTGCCAAACAGAACCTCATCAGCCAATGGCTTCTTGATGTGCTCCTGAATGACACGGCCCAGCGGACGGGCCCCCATCAGACGGTCGTAGCCTTTCTCGGAAAGCCAGGCCACAGCTTCAGGTGTCAGTTCAAAGGTCACGTTACGCTCCGCAAGCTGAGCTTCCAGCTGCATAACGAACTTCTCAACCACACGATGAATAACGTCACTATCCAGATTTGCGAACGGAATGATCGCATCAAGACGGTTCCGGAACTCCGGAGTGAACATCTTGTTGATCGCATCCATATCATCGCCATCACGGTCAATGCGATTGAAGCCCATAGGAGCTTTCGCCAGATCAGCCGCACCAGCGTTGGTGGTCATGATCAGGATAACATTGCGGAAATCGACAGACTTACCATTGTGGTCCGTCAGCTTACCGTGATCCATAACCTGCAACAAAATGTTGAACAGATCAGGATGAGCCTTCTCGATTTCATCCAGAAGCAGCACACAATGCGGATGCTGATCAACAGCGTCCGTCAGCAAGCCACCCTGATCAAAGCCCACGTAACCTGGAGGTGCACCAATCAGACGAGAAACCGTATGGCGTTCCATGTACTCGGACATATCAAATCGGGTCAGTTCAACACCCAGTGTCGATGCCAGTTGGCGCGCAACTTCCGTCTTACCAACACCAGTCGGACCAGAGAACAGATAAGAACCAATTGGCTTATCTGGTTCACGCAGACCGGCACGGGCCAGTTTGATGGAAGCAGACAACGCTTCAATCGCCGGATCCTGCCCATAAACAACGCGCTTCAGACTGTCCTTAAGGTTGGACAGAACCGCTGCATCGTCCTTGGAAACAGACTTCGGAGGAATCCGCGCCATGGTCGCGATGGTTGCTTCAATTTCCTTCAGGCCGATTGTCTTGCGACGTTTGCCCTCTGGCAGCAACATTTGCGACGCACCAGACTCATCAATCACATCAATCGCTTTATCCGGAAGCTTCCGGTCAGCAAGGTAGCGAGAGGACAACTCAACTGCTGCCTTGATCGCATCATTGGTGTACTTGATGTTATGGAAGTCCTCAAAGTAAGGCTTCAGCCCTTTCAGGATTTCAATCGCATCTGGAATGGTTGGCTCGTTCACATCCACTTTCTGGAAGCGACGCACCAGCGCACGGTCCTTTTCAAAGAACTGGCGATACTCTTTATATGTGGTGGAACCGATACAACGGATCGTACCGGATGCCAGCGCAGGCTTCAGCAGATTAGATGCATCCATCGCACCACCTGACGTCGCACCCGCACCAATCACGGTGTGGATCTCGTCAATAAACATGATCGCACCCGGATAATCTTCGATTTCCTTGACGACCTGCTTCAGACGTTCCTCAAAATCACCGCGATATCGAGTACCTGCAAGCAGAGACCCCATATCCAGCGCAAAAATCGTCGCGTTTTTCAGTACCTCAGGCACATCACCAACAATGATGCGGCGCGCAAGCCCTTCAGCGATTGCTGTTTTACCAACGCCCGGATCACCCACATAAAGTGGATTGTTCTTGGCACGGCGACACAGGATCTGAATAGTGCGCGAAATTTCCTTCTCACGCCCGATAAGCGGATCAATTTTACCGGAAAACGCTTTGTCATTGAGATTCTGACAATAAGCCTCAAGAGCTTCTGTTTTCCGCTTTGTTTGGTCAGAAGAACCACCAGATGGAGGTTGCGGCATGCTCACATTAGGATCAGCGCCACTATCGGATTCTTCTTCAGCACCACGTACCCGACGTGGTTCAGACAAGCCAGCCCGTTTTGCAATACCATGGGAGATATAATTGACAGCGTCGTACCGTGTCATTTCCTGCTCTTGCAGGAAGTAAGCAGCATGGCTTTCACGCTCAGCAAAAATGGCGACAAGAACGTTGGCACCAGTCACTTCTTCACGCCCGGATGATTGAACATGAATGACAGCACGTTGAATGACACGCTGGAAACCGGCGGTTGGTTTTGAATCATCATCCCCGTCAACAACGAGGTTCTCTAGTTCAGTATCAATATATTCGACAATGCTTTTTCGCAGTTGATCGAGGTCCACATTGCATGCACGCATCACCGCAGCAGCATCCTGATCATCAATCAATGAAAGCAGCAGATGCTCCAGGGTCGCATATTCCTGATGGCGTTCATTAGCAAACGCCAAAGCTTGATGGAGAGCTTTCTCCAGACTGCGAGAAAATGACGGCACAGGCGCCCCCTATTACTTTTTCTCCATTACACATTGCAATGGATGTTGGTGTTTTCGGGCGAAATCCATAACTTGTGTGACCTTTGTCTCGGCCACTTCATAGGTGAAGACTCCACACTCCCCTACGCCATGATGATGGACATGGAGCATAATCTGCGTCGCATCTTCACGATCCTTATGAAAGAACCGCTCCACAACGTGGATCACGAACTCCATCGGCGTAAAATCATCATTGAGCAACAACACGCGATACAAACTGGGCCTTTTTGTTTTTGGCTTAGGTTTGGTAACGGTTATCGTCCCGCCATCATCGTCATTATCCAGGTCGAAATCGCTGCTCATTTGTTCTCTTTGTCCCTCCATGTATAACGCAGAGGACTTTATAGTATTTAAACGTACCCCCTGCGAATTCAAGGGATATGCATTTTCATAGGGCACACCAACAACTCCAGAAAAATCAAACAGCGTTTCATTTTCTGTTTCATTATACACCGTAAGCATAAGATTATCTCCCCTGAGAACACTCATTGCCTGTCGCTGGTCTCTCATTCACACTCTCGCTACAGCATCTGCGCTGTCTTTTCGCTCTGGTTTACAGACTTGCTGGCGCCAACGCCCCGCACCCGGCGGCATCAGCAGCCTCCCGAATGTACCTGCCAGATCAATCAATTGCAGACATTCAGGACACGCGAAGCCTTCTCTTTCATTGTTAGTACTGATTATTCCCCAAGCAAACTGGAAAATGCAAACCAATAAGAAGAGAAAACACTCAGACCATCCGAAGGGTTAAACCCTGCTCCCAACGTAAGATGAGCATATTCGGGCCATTCTGCGGACCCAAACACGCCCGCCAGAATTCAGGATACTGAATCACAATGTTTTGAGAGGGCTTTGAAGAAGAGAGATAGGTTGTCTGAAAATGGAAACAACCAGGGCAATCTATTTAAAACACGCAAAACCAAAAAGCCCGAAGCGCTAACGCACCTCGGGCTTTCAATCTCAATTATGCCAGTAGATTACTTGGCAGCTTTAGACAGCATACCCTCATAGGGCTTATAAGCGTCCTTAGCGATCTCAGCGTACATTTCGCCGATTTTAGTTGCCTGACCGACCATGCTTTCGTAGCTCACTTTGGCAAAATCTGCCTGAGCTTCCATAGCCTTATCAAGAGACTTCGCGCCAACAACTTTCTCCATTGCTGCGCTGCTCTCTTCCATAGACTTCTTAGAGTAGTCCGCAACCTCAGCAGAGATCGCCTGCATGCCCTTGGAAAACGCGCCGAAGCTTTGCATAGCTACGTCCATGTTATCTTTTCCAAGCTTCTGCATATTCTCAAATCCTGTGACCATGAAAATTACCTCATCAATTGGGCGGCGCCGGTATTTCGATGATTAGGTTTTTGTCTCTTGGGGAGCAAACGCCACATTTCTAAACTTACGCAGCGATATTATGCGCTGCACAAATTTTGTCAACTTTTATTTTGCGCTGCAATATCATGAAAAGACAGGGGCGTAGCCACAAACAAAAAACGGATAAAAACAATATTTTTGCAATCTGCCTTATCGTATTTACAGAATTGTAACCGTAATCGCATCATTCTGGGTATGACGCGAACGGGGGGAGTCACCTGCGCCGCATTTTTAGCGGCTGAGGCTTTCTGAACACACCTCCGCTAGCAATGAGAGAATTTATTTAGTACAGAGCGCGTAAACCGCCATTATTGCTCACGGGGCGAAAAGAACATGGGTCTGCGTAATTTTGGGCCATTTGGGCGCCTAAAAAAGGCATTGGGACAAGCTGTCGGCATTCTTGCCGTATCCTTAGCAATCGCAACAGCTCCGACTGGTGCCCAGGCAAATTCCAAATATGCTGGTATTGTCGTTGATGCAAAAACCGGAAAGGTTTTGTACGCCAACAACGCCAATGCACGACGCTACCCTGCGTCCACCACAAAGATCATGACACTTTATGTGCTCTTTGAGGAACTGGAAGCTGGCCGCGCGACACTAAACACCAAAATGAAGGTCTCCCGCTACGCAGCAGGTCGCCCACCGACAAAGCTTGGCTTGAAGGTTGGCAGCTCTTTGCGCGTTAAGGATGCCATCTATGCGCTCGTCACCAAGTCCGCAAACGATGCGTCGACTGTGATTGCAGAGCATATCTCCGGTTCTGAAACAGCCTTTGCGCGCCGCATGACGCAGACTGCCCGTGCAATTGGTATGCGCAACACCACATTCAGAAACCCGCATGGCCTGCCAAATTCCAAGCAGGTAACCACCGCAGCAGACCTCGCTCTGCTGGGCCGTGCGATTCAGGATCGGTTCCCGAACTATTATAAGTACTTCAACACCCGCTCTTACACATATGCTGGCCGCCGCATGGGCAACCACAACAAGTTGCTCGGTCGTGTCCGTGGTGTTGATGGAATCAAAACCGGTTACACCAACGCCTCCGGCTTCAACCTTGTGACCAACGTTAAACGTGACAATCGCCAGATTGTCGCTGTGGTTCTGGGTGGCCGTACAGGCAAAAGCCGTGATGCGCAGATGGTCAATCTGATCAGCCAGTACCTGCCAAAAGCATCCCGTGGTCGTCGCACCACACCGATGCTCTACGCAGGAACAACAAAACGCTATCAGTTCCCAAAAGTTGCTCCGGCTATTCCAGTTGCCAAAGCAGGCACACCAGCTGCAAAGCAGTCGACACTGCTGGCTTATGCCAACGCGACCGGTACAAAACCTAATTCGAAGCCATCTGATCCAATCGCAAAAATGCTGGAACATCAGGCCACAGCCCCTGCTCCGGCACCGCGTAAGGACCTTGTTGCCAATTCACTGGCTGCCCCCGCTGTTTCTGCCTCGGCAAAACTGCAGCAGCCAGCGAAAACAGCTGCACCATCTTCCGCTCCAATTCAGCAGAAGATTGCAAGCTTGAAGCCAGAGGACATCGACACCTCCGGCTGGCACATTCAGATTTCTGCGACCGACAGCCAGGATAAAGCAATCAAGATCCTGGAAAATGCGCGCGCTGCGACAGGGGCCACCCTACGTAACAAACGCATTTACACAGAGCCGGTCAAATCTAAGAAACAAACCCTGTACCGCGCGCGGTTCATCGGGTTTGAAACCAAAACAGCAGCCTGGGATGCTTGTGCCAAACTCAAGAAGGCCAAGTACTCCTGCTATGCCGTCTATCAGTAACTCGTATCAGTCACGGTGAGTCTAATGTCTGTTGAGAAGCCGATCCTTCGCCTCGTTGAGTTTGGAAGCCAGGAAAGCAGAACCCCCACTATCGGGGTGCAATCGTTTAATCAGTCTGCGGTGAGCAGCACGGATGTCTTCCACGGAGGCTCCCGGCGCAAGTCCAAGAACCTCGTAGGCCTCCTTCTCAGTCAGAGCGCTCGAGCTAGACGTGTCTCTCTGCCCCGCTGTGGAATCCGCGTGGAAGTCTACACGCCAGTTGGAGAGCCTGCTATCGAGGTAAGCTTCGAGTAGGGCAACGCTGTCGCCGTCCGGCTGCACGTCGCGCCAAAGCTGTTTGAGCTCTGCAACCTGCAAAGAACTCAGCGCGCGGCCAGCAAAGGAACCGGCAAGCACTTTGCCCTCCAGCTTCTTGCTATCATGATCCAGCTCCATATGGAGAAATCTGGAGGAGATATTGGAAGTCTGACCGGCACTCTTGGAGGCACCACCCAGTCCTCCGAAAGGGAATCCACCGGGAAACTTGAAACTCTGCGCAGACCCCCAACCCAAAAGGGACAGCGCAAAGGCCGCAAGTGGCAGCGCAATAACGTATCTGCCGGTGACGGCAAGAAAAGCGCAGAATGCCAGCAGCAGTCCGCCAATCAGCATTTTCAAAACTTCTTTAAGTTTTGCCGGATTTGACTGCGTCAGCCACTTTGCGAAGAAATAGAGGATGGCAAGCACCAATCCTCCCATGACCAAATAGCCCATTTAGTACCTGACATGTATTAGGCGCATTCCCCAAAAGTGGTTCCGGTTTCCGGATCAGAATACGCACAAAATTAGAGAGCCGAGCGTGATGCGTGAATGTAAATAAACGCGGCGTGCTCTAGCTAAGGTGTTCTATCAAGAATTGAGCACCTTTATGCCCCGATTGCTCAAGGCGCTCAAGGGCCTGTCTGCCCCCGGCGGAAAATGTTGCAATCGCAGCCAGTAATCCGCGCAAGCTCGCAGCAGATCCGTCATCAAAGTTCAGATAAACCCCGTTGCTCAAACGAGCAATCTCCCGATACGCCCGCTCCGCCAGGATGTCCTTGCCTTCCTGAAACACAAAAACCGGCACGCCCAACAATCCGAGCTCCCCTGCCTTATCGCAGACCAGATCAGGATTCTCCTCCATACAGTCACCAATATAGACAACCGCCTGCACCCGTTTTTTCCGCGTCTCAGCCAGGGCGTGATCCAGCACCTTGCGAATCTGTGTGCGCCCGGCCTGCACGCGAATCTTGCGCATCATTCCGCCCAGTTCTTTGGAATTGCTGACCCAGCGCGAGGATTTACACTCGCCATACCCGCGAAAGAACACCAGCTGCACATCAAGCGACCCAACCTGGCCCGCTTCGATGAACATCTCTTCCTGCAGGTGACAAGCCTGATCCCACGTGGGCTGCCGACTCATTGTGGCATCCAGCGCAAAGATCAAACGGCCCCGCTCATCCCCGACAGGCGCTGCAACCGCGTCTTTGGCAGCCTCCAGAAAGCTGGAAAGATCACTCTTGCTGTCTACAGGACTGTTTAAAGATCCGGATCTTTTGGAGAGCTTGTCTGACATGGGCGTACCTGTGTTCACGTCACTAAAGATTACGAAGGCATTTTATTCCAACAACTTAACAATTATTGGGACAGATTGGTTATTTCGCTCGCTAAAGACCAATACCCACTATTGGTGCAATGAGAATAATCACAAAATCTGCTAAAATCAGTTATATCAGTTTCTGCTTGCAATTGGGTTCAACAGTTTCTGGGCAAACCCATTACCAACAACAGATAAAAACGCTGCAAAGCCAAGAAATTAAGGGATGAGGTCCCACATGGAGACGCCTATGAGAAATCTCCCAGACGTATACCGTGGTGTAGACGACCTGCGGGCTGCACTATTACCTCTGAGACGAGAAGGCAAAACAATCGCTCTGGTTCCAACCATGGGGGCACTGCACGCAGGCCACCTGTCTCTGGTCGAAAAGGCCCGGGAACATGCGGACATCGTGATTGTTTCAATCTTTGTGAATCCAAAGCAGTTCGCGCCGGGCGAAGATTTCGAGAGCTACCCAAGAACGGAAGAGACCGACCTGCAAAAGCTGGCGGGCTACGACGTGTTTGGCGTCTTTGCTCCAAATGCACGGGAAATGTACCCGAACGGCTTTGCCACATCTATTCAGATCGAAGGCCCGGCCCTTGGTCTGGAAACAGATCACAGACCACACTTTTTCAACGGCGTAGCCACAGTGGTGGCAAAACTGTTGCTGGCCGTTCTGCCAGATGTCGCTGTGTTCGGCGAAAAAGATTACCAGCAGCTACGCGTCATCAAGCAACTGGCCAGAGACCTGCACCTACCAACCAAAGTCATCGGCGCTCCAACCGTGCGCGAAGAGGATGGCCTCGCCATGTCTTCCCGCAATGAGTATCTGGATGATAAGGAACGCACGACAGCCAGAACAATTTCTGAAACACTGCAGACTGCGCGCAATGCACTCCATAACGGTGAAAACTGGATTGAAGTACGCAAGAAAGCGCTTGTTGTCCTCAAGCTCTCAGGATTTGCGACAGATTACTTTGAGCTGCGCCACGGCAAGCATCTGGGCACACCCATCGATGCCAAAGGCGCACGCATTCTCGTCGCTGCCAAAGTCGGCGATACCCGCCTGATCGACAATATCGAAGTATAAAACGACTCTCCGGGCAGATGAACGCATTTGCCCGGAACCCTACCGCGTCTCAGGATTTCACACTGCTCGGCATATGCCCTCTAAAAATACCCGACATAGCTCAGATAAGTACCAACTACGGTAAAAGCAGTGCCCGTAGCAAGCACGCCCCTCTTCCCCATTTGCTGTGACTTTGTCATGTAATCCGGAATGACAATAAGGCTTGCCCCCTTCAACACAGCAGCTGCCCCAACCAGTGTTACGAGAGCGCCGGCCATGCTGGACACTTTGAAATGGTTGGCAAGCACAACCATACCAACCACAAAATGCACAGCACCAGACAGATTGAGCAAGATCGGATTCGCATCTGATTGGGCAGCAATCATCCGCTGGTAAAAACTGCTGGAAATAAAGAATCCAAGGCCTGTCACGAAAAGATACGGCCCGGCAATCGATGCGATAAGCTCGGTCACAGCATGGTTCTCCCGAACAGACAGCCACATGCCACGTTTATCTCATCCAGCTTACACAGATGCAATCCGCAAAAGAGAGACCGCTTAAATCAGGCAAAGCTCCTGCAACTCGCGGCGCATACCCTCTGGCATTTCGGCAAGTTGATCCCCATCCAGCATTGGCCCGCTCACATCCGGCGGTGCATCTGACACTTTCAGATACCGCCAGCCCTGAAAGGCACGGCGCGGCTGCAGTTGTGTCTGGTGGAGGAAAGGCTCCATCACAAGGTCACAGCGCTTCTTGCCGGAATCATCCTTGTGCACGCGGATATCAATCAGTTTCTGGCGAACCTGAACATTGCCTTTGATCACCCAGTACAGCGAACCACCATCCAGCAGCTCGTCAATGCGAGTCGGCACCATACGAGTGGTATGGATCTGCTCGTCACTCAAACCGTGTGACAGCGCCAGAATCTGTCGCTGTTCAATGTAATTCCGCAGCTGGTCAACGCTTTCCACGCCAACACAGAGTTTCACCAGATGTAACGTCATAGCGCTCAAATAGCAGGAAGCTTTGGCTTTTGCCAGTCATAGCAGCCTCCATAGCTAACGCATTGCACAAACATATCGGTGATCGCACAACTGCGCTCTCCATTTTTCAATTTGACTCGGTAGAATGATCACTCTACCAATTAATCATGACTGATCTTGAACACTCCATCTGCACAGGCCTGGAAGGCGTATTCGCAGCACGCGGCTTCACCGCCCCGGGCGTTGCAGAGCTCAAGCGCGGCGCCAATGTAAGCCTGCGCACGCTCTACAAGTACTTCCCCTCCAAAGAACATATGATCATCGGCGCGCTGGAAGTCCGCAACCAGCGCTACCTGTCCTTCCTGAGTGAGGCAGCAACCCAGTCCCCTGATGATCCTCTGGAAGGCATTCTCAGCACCATCGAACATTGGATGGCAAACAACGCACCACACGGCTGCATGGGTCAGGCGGCCCTTGCGGCCTATCCCGACAGCGCACTCGTCAGAGAATGCGTCACACGCCACAAGCAGCAAACCAAAGACCAGCTGGCAGCCCTTCTCAGCCTTGAGAACAATGCCGGAGAGCTCTTCATGATCCACGAAGGCGTTGTCTCAACCTACCCCCTTCACGGATCCACGGTCTTCACTTGGGCCAAGTCCGCAATTCAATCACTCACTCAGAAAGCAACATGATGAGCAACCTCCCCACCACAATGACTGCAGTAACGCTCACCGGGCACGGTGGACCGGACATGTTGGAGCTGCGCACCGACCTGCCCGTGCCTGCCATCGGCCCTGAGGAGGTGCTGATTGAAGTTCTGGCGGCAGGCGTCAACAACACAGACATCAACACACGAAAAGCATGGTACTCGCGCCACGACAATCAGGCAAAGGATGCCACATGGTCCGGCCAGCCGCTCCAGTTCCCCCGCATTCAGGGCATAGACGTGTGCGGACGGGTCGTCGCGGCAGGCGCTGAGGTCGACCAGGCCCTTCTGGGCGAGCGCGTGCTGGTAGAGCCATGCCTGCAATATGCCAATGGCAAAGAATTGGCGTCACCGTGGTTCATGGGCTCAGAATGCGATGGCGGCTTTGCTGAATTTGTTTCAATCGATCACCGCCACGTCTACCCGATCCAAAGCCAACTGAGCGATCTGGAGCTGGCGTCGTTCCCCTGTTCCTACTCAACCGCGGAGAACATGCTGACCCGTGCCAACCTGAAAGCCGGAGAAACAGTTCTGGTGACGGGGGCTTCAGGAGGCGTTGGCTCAGCGGCCCTCCAGCTGGCACGCGCACGCGGCGCAAACGTCATCGCCATCTCCTCTGCTTCAAAAGCTCAGATGCTTCAGGAGCTCGGAGCAAGCCGTGTGCTGGATCGCAGTGATGATCTGGTTGAGAGCCTTGGCCCCAACAGCATTGATGTGGTGGTTGATCTGGTCGCCGGTCCGCAATGGCCAGACCTTCTCGCCATTCTCAAGCCTGGGGGACGCTATGCAGTCGCCGGAGCGATGGCTGGCCCTATCGTGGAACTGGATGTGCGTACACTCTACTTGAAAGACCTGAGCTTCTTCGGCTGCACCGTGTTGGAACCTGAAGTCTTCGGGAACCTTGTTGCTCACATTGAATCAGGCGACATACAGCCACTGGTCGCGCAAACCTTCCCGCTTGCTGAAATTGGCAAAGCGCAAGAGGTTTTTGAGCAAAAGAAGCATCTGGGAAAGATTGTGCTGGCAGTTGCAGACAATTGCTCTGGCGAGAAAACCGCACGCAATCTGCCCTAGCGTCCATTGCGTGACAAAAAGCACATTATCGATTTTGAAGATACGCTAGAACCAGCTCAAAGAAAAAGGGATGCAGACGTCACATCTGCATCCCTACCAAAATCCGCGTTTAAGCAGTTATCTTGGGATTAACTGCTGGCACCTGCAAATACATAAAGCAGCGCCATAACGCCGCCGAGGGTTGCGACAGTCCACACAGTGAACCCCCAGCAGGACTTCTGAATTTCGTGATCCATAAAACACCGTTTAATGGTTGATACACGTGCGCCGAGGAGACCCCGTCAGCACAGGGCGCACGGAATATCCCTTCCGTGATCAAAGCGCAACAGCAAAACGGCAAAATTTGGCTTGGCAGACTGCCGCACCTCACTACGTACAAATCACTACTCATTCATCAGTCAGATATACTTACTCCATAAAAACTCATAGCTCCAAAGAGTTAGGGTTCTTTAGAATTGATAAAATTATCGATAACCATAAAAAATTCACTGAAAATATTTATGCAAAAATTCGTTCAAAACTCGACTTAATTGAGAATTGGCTACCCTATAGGACAACTCAAACTCCATTTTTTGACCATCCTGAGTCTGTTTTCTCGCAATTTTGCCGGGCTCACACAGCCGCATATCATGCGCGCCCTCTAGCCCCTCTCCGCAAATCATGCCAAACATAAGACTGCCCGTTTGCATCAAGACGGGCTCATGTCCGGACTCAGGCTTAAAAACAGAAAGACCAATGCTTCAGATCCCGTTTTCCAACTTCATTGCCATCCTCGTCTTCGTCTCCTCATGGGGCTTGTACAGCTGGTTGGCCTATCGAAGCCCCTGGTCCAAAAACACGCTCTCTCACGCCATGGACACGCACCGTTACCGCTGGATGCGCGCGATGCTCAAAAGAGAAGTCCGCATTGCTGACACCAACATCGCGTCCGGCCTGCAGCAAGGCACCGCATTTTTCGCCTCAGCCTCCCTTCTGGCCATCGGCGGCACGGTCACCCTGCTCAGCGCTATGGATGAGGTCACCGCCCTCGCCCGCACGCTCGATCTGCCATTTTTGGATGACCCAATACAAAATGAAGCCAAGACCTTCGGTTTGATGATCATTCTAGCGTACGCGTTTTTTAAATTCGGCTGGGCTTACCGCTTGTTCAACTACACAACCATCGTCATGGGCTCTATCCCGGATGATTGCCATGAAGACAATGAAGAGGCTGTTGAAGCATCCCTGCGCGCAGCACGGTTGGCAACCCTTGCAGGACGCCATTTCAGCAGCGGCCAGCAAGCGCTCTTCTTCGCAGTAGGTTATCTGGGATGGTATGCAGGGCCGTTCGTATTCATCGGAACGACCCTGATGGTGACATTGGTACTGCTGCGCCGTCAGTTCTTCTCAAAAGCGAGAAAAGCTGTATTGCCGGGTCCAAACACACAAGACCTCGTCAACTCCGGCGCTTGATATACCTTCACCGGTGTGGGGAAGCCCTTAAGCGGGTATGTCCCCACATAAGTATCCTCACAACAGCTGAGGACTTCTGCAACTGACTGCGAAATCAGCATTTCTTGATTAAGGCGTTTTGAAAGGTCAGCAATCCGTGCGGCCTCATTCACCACAGGTCCGACAACCGTAAAGTCCAGTCGCCGCTGCCCACCAACGTTGCCAAAGAACACGCGACCTGAATGCACGCCCATACCAACATGAATAGCAGGCAAATCAGGAAACCCGCGCGCATTCGCAATCGTCAGATCCGCCATGCTTTCGCGCAGTGCTGACATGGCTTCAAACGCCGCTATTCTGGCACTTTGCTCATCCGTATAGGGAAACACCGCCAGAACTTCATCGCCAATAAACTTCAGGATCTCGCCGCCGTGCTGCTCAACCCGCGACGTAACAATGCCAAAATACTCGTTAAGCAGCTGCAACAAGGCTGTATCTGGTAGGTAATTTGAAAACCCGGTGAAGTTGCGAATATCGCAAAACGCTACAATCGCGTTGATGTGTTCCCCATCTCCTCGCCGGATCTCACCATTCATCACCCGCCGTCCGGCACGTGTTCCAAGATAGGTATTGAGAATGTTCTCAGAGGCCTGCCGGGAATTAAACAGCTCACAAATCAGCGCCAGAGGAGCAGTGATCTGCTCAAACACGCTGATAAACTCATCCTTGAAACCATCAGCCGCCCGCGAGGCAAAAGCCAGCCCATGGACCTCACCATCCGAGAACACCATGGGGAGTGCAACGTAATCCGTGTACCCTTGCTCTTTAAGCTCCTGAATAACCTTGAGCCGGTCATACTCATCATGATGTCCAAACTTATGCCGGATCATATGCCCGGCTTCAGTGGACCGTTTCCAAAGGCTTTGATTGTAGGATTCACTCATCTCAGGTGTGTGCTGGAAATATCGCACACGCGGACCAACGCCCCGCTCCCAGATAAGCCCCTCACCATGATAGTTCGGGTCCAGAATAGAGATACCCGTAGAGATCCGGTCCACCTCCACGCCTATATTCTGCAAGTGTTCGCCCAATGCCGCAAAGATACGACAGGGACGCCCCAACATTTTTGCGTCCTTGGACAGCCATTCCATTAAATCGCAGAGGGAAAAAGACTCACTACTAGACATTTACACCCCAGAGACGAGCGGAGAAGAAGACCACGTAAAATCACCACACTCGCAAGCAAACACGGCAAAAGTTCCAATATTTCTTATCATTTACTTTTCAACTCAGACATTTACAGGAATCCCTTCAAGAAACTCTCGCCTTTTTTGCTAGACTTTCTCCACAATTCAACACACGCACAACGTGTAAATGCTTCAAATTTTAGAAATTTGTAGCCAACAACCTGATCAACTCCTATTTTTGCCCAAAAATATGAACGCAGCACGCATCTGGTGATTGTCCATCCAATCACAGCGCCCTTAACCGAGAAACCCAGCAATGTTAGATCGCTTTTATCTGATCATCGATGGCACCCAGTGGCTGCCACGTATCCTTCCTCTTGGCGTCAAATGTCTCCAGCTCCGCATCAAAGATAAATCAGAGGATGAAATCCGATCGCAGGTCCGGGAAGCAAAACAGCTTTGCGACAAAGCCGGCGCAGTGCTTATCGTCAACGATCACTGGCAAGCCGCCTACGACGCAAACGTGGGCTATGTGCATTTAGGACAGGAAGACCTGAAAACCGCCGATTTCCGCGCACTCCGTTCCGCAGGAATCTACTACGGTGTTTCCACCCATGATGAAGCCGAGCTGGACACAGCTCTGGCACTAGATCCTGAATATGTGGCCTTTGGTCCAATTTACAATAGCGCAACAAAAGAAATGCACTGGCAACCTAAGGGTCTCGAAACACTCAAAAGATGGCGGGCGCGCACAAGTAAACATCTGGTTGCCATCGGCGGCATCACACTGGACCGCGCTGCCGAAGTCTTCGAAAGCGGCGCCGATTCCATCGCCACCATCTCCGACGTCATCAACGCGCCCAACCCAGAACACCGCACCACCCAATGGCTCCAAGCCTCCCAAAACTGGCAGCGGTAGAAGCACACTTCATAACGCGTCGTCTCTTTATATAAGGAGAGCGAACTTGCCCGTCACTCATCCTGACCCGGGCAGCAAAAAAGGCAGCCAAACGGCTGCCTTTTTCAAATTCCAGCAAGCAAGGTACTAGCCAAGCTCGGAGACGTTGTTGATGACTTTACCAACAAGACCGTACTCGATGCCCTCTTCCGGGCTCATCCAGTAATCACGGTCAGTGTCTTTTTCAATGCGCTCAATCGGCTGACCAGTTGCATCTGCAAAGATCTGGTTCAAGCGATCACGCATCTTCAAAATTTCTTTGGCCTGAATTTCGATGTCAGTTGCCATACCGCCGGCACCACCAGATGGTTGGTGAAGCAGGAAGCGTGTGTTCTGAGTGCAGGAACGACGTTCTCTAGGCACTGACACATAAATCAGAGCACCAGCGCTCGCGACCCAACCCATACCAAGAATGCGAACTTCCGGCTGAATGAACCTGATCATGTCATGGATCATATCACCGGACTCAACGTGTCCACCCGGAGAAGAAACAATAACGGTAATCGGGTCGCTGCTAACCTGGGAAAGCGCAAGCAGACGGGAACAGACTTCCTGAGCCATCTCTTGAGTCACAGGTCCTGTAATCAGCACTGTACGCGCATCAAAAAGATGCTTGTCCACCGGGATGGACTTGTCAGGATTCTTTGGCGCGTCTTCATCACCTTCGAGGCGAACTGACGTCGAAGCACAAATGTCCGTCATGCGAATGACATGCTCCCTTATATTAGCTACCGCCCCACGCGGCAGACTGTGATCAAACATAACTAAAAGATACTGCGGCAGACCGCAAACACGCAAAGTCATAGCCTAACAGAAATTCCCTAGGAAAAAGAGGGCGTTCTCCCCTCACTTTTGATAGGCTTTTCGGAAAGCCGCCGTTTCTCCACTTAAAATCAATGCATTATGCACATTTTCAGTTCCTTTGTTCCAACTTAAAGGCAAAGGAATAACGTTTTAATAACCTTGCAACTCACATAATCGGTAAAAATAACGATCTACCTATAGCTGATATAGACATGCAGGGGATGGTGTCTAGTCCTTGGACACAGCACAAAGGGATTTTCGGGTTTGACTGGTTATACTGAAACGCTGGATTCCAACGTCCAATATCATTCGCCTGTCCCGGCGGAAGACCAACGGGCTTTTGCGCGCGTGGACGTTCCCATGTACATTGTTGATGTCAGCCAGACCAAGCTTGTCTGGGCAAATTCTGCGGGCTTGTCCTTCCTGGGCCTTAGCCTGCGCGAGTGTATCGACGCCTCCGGAACCTTCCGAATGGACCTGCCTGCGCCGTTCGATGACCTCTCCTATCAGCGCCAGCTTCATTCTTATCTCAGCCGGGTCACGGAAGAAGGCCGCATTACAGAGTGCATCACCGTAATTCCCAACTCCCAGCCGGTCTCTGTATATTGCTCCATCTCCCCGCAACCATTGATCACAGGAAACCCTGCACTTTTGGTGCAGGTCATTTCAGAGGTTGGCAACGAGCCTGAGCAAGTCCGCAGCGCACAGGTGCTGCTTTACACCACGTCCATGATCAGCATGTTTGATGAGAATGGCAAACTCATCTTTGAAAACCCCGCAAGCCGCCTCAACCGCCCAGATGGCTGCGAAGACCTGATCAACCGCATGTGCAACCGCCGCGATTTTGATGCGCTGCTGGATGAACTGCGCAAAACAGGCCGCGCCAATCTCGTCGCACTCATGCACTCCTCTCAAGGAGAACGCTGGTTCGACCTCAACGCCCGCAGTGGATACGATCCTTATTCCGGCTCCCGGGCCATCCTGCTCAGCGCCACAGATGTCACCAAACGCCTGAAAGCAGAACATGAAGTCCGCTATCTGGCTCACCATGACACCCTCACAGGACTGGCCAACAGATCCTTTCTTGAGATTGAAGCAGAACGCTATCTGGATGAAACCCGCATCACCGGCAATCCGGGTGCACTCATCTTCATTGATCTTGACCGCTTTAAAACAATCAACGACACCCTCGGCCATCTGGTCGGCGACGACCTGCTCGTCGTCATCGCCAAGCGCCTCAAAGAGGTCGTTGAAGGCATAGGCTTTGTGGCGCGCCTCGGAGGGGATGAGTTCGTGGTCCTCATTGCCAACTTCGCAGATTACGACCTGCTCGACGACATCAGCCGCGAAATCAGAACCGCCCTGTCCAAGCCCTGCAAAGTGCGCGGGCACATGCTGCAGGTGACCCCATCCATTGGCGTGTGCACCTATCCCGAACACGGCGTCGATCTGGACACGCTCATGCGTAAAGCCGACCTTGCCATGTATAAGGCAAAGGATCTGGGCCGCGACCGCATCTGCTTCTTTGATGTATCCATGTCCCGCGAAGCTGAAGAGCGGGTCAGTCTGGAAACCGCCCTGCGTCAGGCTCTGCGCAATCACGAGCTCGCCGTTCATTACCAACCGCGCGTCTGCATCACCACCAACCGCATTGTTGGAGCAGAAGGCCTGCTGCGCTGGCATCATCCAACACGCGGCCTCGTCTCTGCCGCAAGTTTCATTGAGATTGCTGAAGAAGCAGGCATGATTGATGAGATCGGAGACTGGGTCGCCCGCGAAGCCATGCTCCAGCAAAAGCAATGGGCACTGGCTGGTCACAACATCGCCATCTCAATCAACCTGTCTCCGGCTCAGTTCCGGCGCGGACGCATATCCCAGCGCCTGCACCGCATACTTCTTGAGACGGGCGCCTCAGCCAGCTCAATTCGCCTTGAGATCACCGAAAGCGCTCTTCTCAGTGATGCCAATGAAACGCTAAAAGAACTCAACGCACTCCGAGATCTGGGCTTTACGCTGGAAATTGATGATTTTGGAACCGGTTACTCAAACCTGGGCTACCTCCAGCGGTATCCAGTCACAGCACTCAAGATCGACCGTTCCTTCATCGCCGACACCAAACGCTGGCCAATCGTACAGATGATTGTGCAGATGGGTCGCCTGCTGAACCTGACACTGGTGGCAGAAGGCATTGAGACACGAGAGCAGCTTCGCCAAATCCAGAAACTGCAGTGCCATGAGTATCAGGGATACCTGTATTCTCCTGCCGTCTCCCCTCACACCTTTGAGTGTCTGCTCAAAGGACAGCACACCGTCACCTCCCCGCCAACAGTTGGCGCCTTAGCGTAGCGCGGCTTTTGCAGAGCGGCTTAGCTCCGTCAAAGCGGCCAGTGCCTCCTCGGCCTTCTCTTCTGGTACAAAGATGTGGTCGTGATAATACGCGGCCACAACATTGGCAGAAATGCCCACATCTGCCAGCGCGCTGGAAAGAGCTGCCGTAAGTCCCACAGCCTCCAGCGAACTGTGAACCGCAAGCGAAATCCGCCGGAAGCACGGCTCAGTATCAACACCAGCCTTGCCTGCATTTTCAATAGATAGAATGGCTGTCAGACCCTCGTTCTCCCAGAACAACCCGAGCGGTGAGTGCTCAGCCAATCCCTCAACACTGCCATTGGGAAAGCAGCAAAACACAAAGCTCTCTTCAGAAAGAGAGGCTTCCATGGAAGCGAGAAGTTCTTGCAAATCCAGTCCGCCGCGCGATGTCATACCCAATGGCTCCCTCTCTCAACGCTCAAAATATCTCTCAATAAGGCCTAGCATATCCCAGTGAACATATAGGGGAACAAGAAAGTACGGTCCTGGAAAGCGGTTCCAGTTCCCAGACAACAGTACGCCCTATTCTCCCGGAGAGAACGTGCCATCAGCATTGTAGTCAACAACAACGATTTGCGGCCCATCAACAGCAAACTCAATCAGCACAGGCGCAGAACCTGCGAGATTGTAAGGCACAACCTCACCCTCATCGTAAGATCCCATACTCAGCCAAAAAGCAAACAGCGGCGCGCAATCAATCTGAGTGTCAGCAACAGGCAGTACAAAGCTGGAAAGCACCACCCGCCCATCCGAATGCTGAATGGCATTCCCGCAGCAAACCCCAAGCAAATCATCATCAGACACAGATGGGATCGTTATCCTGAAACTGCGGAGGGTCACACCAGCCTCATTGGCAGAGGGGGATAAACCCAGCGGCTTTGTGGTTAAATGAGTGCCGTTGAGAGAAACACGATCAGCGGAACTTTGTGTCCCCACCATGCGCTGTGAGACGAACTCCAAGGCATCTGTCTCATCCTGCCCCGTCGTAGAAACATAGAGATAACCGCCAGCAGCCGGCCTTTTCTCACGCACAGCACCAGCCAAAACATGTTCACGAAACGCGAACTCAAGCTGAGGTCCCGAAGCGTTGTAAGGCGCGATATTTCCAGAACAAACACAGCAGGACTGCACAACGGGAGGCACGCCACGCTGAACCACATAGGAGGGCTGCAACTGAAAGAGATAGAAACCACAGGCCTGATCTGACCGGTTTCTGATTATGATCTTGCACTCCTGAACCATAACTCCCGCCTTTCGACAAAAAGTCATCTGCCAATCCTAAGACTGGAACTGCAAAAGGAGATTACACCGCAAAACGCGAGACGCGTTCTAATCCTGATAGTTGGGCCACAGTCCCGGTGTTGCCAGTTCCACCACATTGCCAAACGGGTCATGGAAAAACAGGCTCACACCGCCTTGAGGCCATCGCACCTCACTGCTGATCGCAACTTTTTTCTCTTCAAGGTATTCACGCCACTCGATCAATGCACTTCTGGAGATCGCAAATGCAAAATGAGAAGGGCCGTCAGTGCTGTGCCCCGGTACCATACCATATGGGCTTTCAACATCCTCACGGCACACACCGCGCCTGAAGACCAGAAGCATCTGATTGGGGCCAACGTCATACCCATGCATGCGCTCGCCTTCAACAACCCGCCTCAACCCCAAAAACTCACCATAAAAATCATGCGCACTGGCAAAATCATCAACGTAAACGGCAGTTTCGACAATTCCATTAATACCTGGGGCGTCCATTCCTAACCTCCTGATTGGCTAGTATGGCAGACCGAACCACCACGCAGCCAGGAACAAAAATGTAAAGAAGCCAACAACGTCCGTTATGGTGGTCACAAAAACTGAAGAAGCAATGGCAGGATCCGCTCCAATTTTCTCTAAGCCCATAGGAACCAGCAATCCAAACAGACCAGCGCAGATTGAGTTAATCAGAATTGCGCTGCCAATAACCACCCCAAGTTCTGGGTTGAGGAACCATCCCCCCGCGATAGCACCAATCAGGAATCCGAGGCCGACACCGTTGATAAGGCCCACCAACAGCTCACGTCGCAAAACGCGTAGAATGTTACGCCGGTTCAATTCCTGGGTCGCAATTGCGCGCACCGTCACCGCCATGGTCTGCGTACCGGAGTTTCCGCCCATGGACGCCACAATCGGCATCAACACAGCCAAAGCCACCATGCGCTCAATCGTGGCCGTGAAGAGCGATATGACAAAAGCGGCAAAGATTGCGGTAAACACATTCACCGACAACCAGGAGAAACGGGACTTGGCAATCTCAAGCACACTGTCTGAGATCTCCTCATCCCCCACACCAGCCATCGCCAGCATGTCTTCCTCAGCCTCTTCCTGAATGACGTCAACAATGTCATCAACGGTCACAATACCGACCAGACGTTCTGAGACGTCAGTCACCGCGACAGAAACAAGGTTATAACGCTCAAACAAACGCGCCACATCTTCCTGATCATCCGTGACCAGAACAGAATGACGGGTCTCCTCCATGATTTTGGAGATCTTTTTGGATCGTTTCGTGCGCAACAACCGGTCCAGCGCCACAGCACCCAAAAGATGGAAACCGGGGTCAACCACGTAAAGCTCATAGAAACTGTCCGGCAGATCTTGGGAACTGCGCAGATGGTCAATCACCTGCCCCACAGTCCAGAACGGTGGCACGGCAATAAAATCAGTCTGAACAATACGTCCAGCAGTATCCTCAGGAAACTCCAGCGCACGTTTAATCTGGACCTGATCCACATTGGGCAACTGAGCAAGGATCTTCTCCTGCTCTTCCTGCTCCATGTCCTCAAGCAGATAAACAGCATCATCGGATTCAAGCTCGCCAATCCCCTCAGCAACATCCCCATCCGGCAAAGCATCCAGAACCTGCGCACGCACAGACTCTTCAGTTTCGGTCAAAGCGGCAAAGTCGAATTCTTCACCCAGCAGCTGAATCAGGAGAACGCGATCATCCTCGCGCAGCATCTCCAGCAGGTCACCCATATCCGCGTCATGCAGATTACCCGCCAGCTCACGCACAACAGCCG
Source organism: Pseudovibrio sp. Ad5 (assembly GCF_001623095.1). NCBI lineage: Bacteria > Pseudomonadati > Pseudomonadota > Alphaproteobacteria > Hyphomicrobiales > Stappiaceae > Pseudovibrio > Pseudovibrio sp. Ad5. Next base: position 80,406 of record NZ_LMCH01000013.1, read on the forward strand.
CATCCCGCGTATCAAGGGCTGCTTCAACGTGTGCAACAAAGTCGGTATCAAGGTGTCCGCTTGCATCTCTGACATGTGGTGGAGGGGGCGCGGCATGAAGCGCACCGGGATTTTCCGATTGGGTCATGTGACCTCCACACGTTAGAGCGCGTTCCGCTTGATTCGATTTAATCAAACGACAAGAATTCGCTCCACCAAAGATGCTAGAATGCGGTGCGTGAATGTAAATGACCGCGACGCGTTCCAGAGTCAAATGCTTGGCGTGAGCATCGTCCTTCGAGATTGCTGAAAATTGAAATGCACGTGGAACCATCGTCCCTATGCACAGTTTTGTGTTTATAGCGACCTGCGCAGACCGTGCAATCCTTTTACGAAGAATTCACGATTTCCATCAAAACGCATTCTGTTTGAGCAACCGCACTCAAGATGAGAACGCACGCTCAACCAACGAACGCATCAAAAACGTAAATAACGCAAATTCGCGCAAAAAATCACAAAGCAACGCAAACCAGCGACACTCCCCTTTTCAGGGAATGGCATATGCATATTTTATACTGAGAAAAAACAGAGGCTTAGATAGCAAAAAACCCCGGCTCATAAAGAGCTCGGGGCTTTTGGTGCGGCCGAGAAGACTCGAATAAAGTATTTTTATCAATAAAAACAATGATATAAATAAGTGAAACTTTCAAATGTAGGGCAGTTTGCAGGGCAATTTGTAGGGCAAAAGCCGCACCGAACTTTCACAGTATCTATATACATACCTGTGAGTTGAAAATAAAGTATCACTCCAAACGGGAGTAAATTCCGAGAGCTTTACTCTTAGGGCCAACTGCGGTCATTCGAGCGGTTCTATCAAGGGTTGAAATATTGCTGAAGGAAAATATTTGCAGTGATGGTTTCCAGCTCTAAGACATCGAAACAAAGGATAATTTCTTACGGTAGCAGTGAGTTTTCACATTAAACCGACGAGCTGTTGTTTCAGGTGACCAAAGTTGATCCTGAAATGTTCGACTGAGAGACCATCCCTCCCGTATATAAAAATTTTCAGCACGAGAATTGCCTGCCGTGCAGAAAACCTTAGCTTCCGAAAAACCATTGTCTTGAATTTGATGTTCTCCGTGCGACAACAAGGTTTGGGCAATACCTGTTCCTCTTGCTTTGGAGAGCACGTAGAGCTTCACTAGTTCTGATCGATTTGTTGTAACAAAGCCAAGAACGTCACTATCAACTGCTACCCAGAATTCATCATCGGAGGACTCAAGCCACTTCCAGAAATACTCAGGGGTTCTGTATTCCAATACACCCTTGGGCACTAGCTGCGCGTGTGCATCATGCCAGCCTTGATGCCATAACCGCACAATAGCGCCATGATCACTCGGTTTAATGCGACGAATGTCAAACATTCAAAAGTCTTTCTAGAAAAAATTGATGGTGGTTGATTATGTTTCATCCTGAAGGGCCATTAAGTATGGACCGCCTGCATTTCGCAAGAGAGTTTTTACTTGGAACCTTGAAGTCGCTACTATGTATCCGACCTGTTTATCGGCACGCGGGCCGTGGCCTTGATGGTAATACGCACGTACCTACAGTCTA